>CAYWXN010000120.1:0-6038 GCA_964462075.1 uncultured Ruminiclostridium sp.
AATTACAACTCTTTCTGCTAGTGGCTTAATATTCATAGGTAAACCTCCTTATTTTCTCCCGTAGATACGGGCTATCATCTTGTTAGCACTCGTCTTAATTGAGTGCTAATACAATATTAAACAATTTCTCTAATAGAATCAAATGATGTTGATGTATGATTTTGCCTGATATTTGGATGTTTTTGCGCAATATTTAACAATACCTCTCTAAAACTCGGAGTTTCTCCCGATTTCTCTTTATTCGGTTGGTAGACATGGGCTACACTATAGAATTCATCTGATAAACAGCCTTTAACCCCTCCAATGTCAAGAGGGTGTTAACTTCATCTATCATTGTTGATTCCGATGCAATAAGATTTGCCATACCTCCCGTAGCAACAACCTTGACATTTTTTTCGGGCATCTCTTGCTTCATTAAACTAACTATATAATCGGTCTGCCCTACAAATCCATATAATATCCCTGATTGCATGCTGTTTACTGTGGTTCTTCCAATAATATGCTTTGGTTTGGTTATTTCTATACGGGGAAGCATAGATGCTTTATCAAAAAGAGCTTCAGCCGAGATTTTAATGCCCGGACAGATTATACCACCCAGATAGTCACCCTTGCTATTTATTGCACAAAACGTTGTCGCAGTACCGAAATCCACAATAATAACAGGACCTCCGTAAAGCTTCAAAGCTCCTACAGCATTAACGATTTTATCGGTTCCTACTTCCCTGGGATTTTCATATTTAATATTAATTCCGGTCTTTACCCCTGGTTCCACTAAAATAGGATTTATTCCAAAGTATTTTTTAATGGCATTAACGATCGAATGCATGGCAGGCGGAACCACAGAACACATAATAGCGTCTTTTATCTCTGCCGGGCTGATACCGGCATGGTGCAATATTGATATCAGAAGCATACCGGTTTCATCAGAGGTACGTTCCCTTATAGTGGAAACACGCCAATTACCCACAAGAGTTTCTCCCCGATATACGCCTATCGCACTATTTGTATTGCCCACATCAATGGTTAAAAGCATATAAACTCCTCAATTAAATACCAAGCTTCACTGTTTTTATTTGTTTTATTTCAAATTGAATATCCTTGTCTATTCTCTCAATATCAGCCTGAATATCCTCAACGGTTTCAATGCGTTTTGTTGTTATGCTTCTTCCTAAAATTTCATTGTGAGCGGAATTTCTCGAAGCATTATTTCCATATCGGTGATTCCCTTTTGAAGAAACTCCCGAATTAGATTTATATGATTTGTTTTGATTTGATTTTTCATTATTAACATCATGAACTGATTTCTCAGTGAACCTTTGGTCTTTGCCTTTCGTACCATATTTCATACTTTCACGACCCTTCATACGCTCCTGGCTCAATGGTTTTTCTTTATTGCCCTGCTGGGCTTTCAAAACATGATTGTCCTCTGTATTTGAATTGTGGCCTTGAGTTAAGCGTTTGTTCCTTTCTAAAGGTCTGTTGTTTCCTGGTCTTGCATTGCTATTCTGCATACTTTGTTTTTGTCTTTGTTGATTGTTATTTTGATTATTTGGGTTTTGTTCCATAAAATCCTCCGTCATATAGTCTACAATGTGTTAAATATTTTAACCTTTAAAGCAAAAACTTTAAATACCTCATTGTGAATCATTCTGCTTTCCTAAGAGAAATCTCGCCTGAAAGCATTTCATGAACCTTACCATGCTCATCTTTTATAATAAGCTTACCTTCGGCTGTTATGTCAAGTACCTCGGCGCGGAAATTACCCTGTTGGCTTATTATATTTACCCTGTTACCAAGTGTAATATTACGTTTTTTCCACTCTTCGACAATCCAAGATGAACCTTTTTCAATAAAACCTCGGTATATATTTTCTATTTCTTCTATTATACTCGCCGCTATCACACTGCGATCAAGCTCGGTATTTTTATTAACATTCAATCGTAACGAGGTGGCTACAGAAGCAATATCTTGCGGAAAATCCGATTCCGAGTGATTAACATTAAGACCTATCCCCAGAATTACCCAATCGACCCTCTCCGCCTCTGCCGAAAGCTCTGTAAGTATACCACATACCTTTTTACCATTAATAAGAATGTCATTTGGCCACTTTATTCCCATTCCCTCTATTCCCATCGGTTCCAGAGCATTCATCACTGCCACCGATGCCGCAAGTGTCATTGTTTGTATTGAACTTGGATGAAGGTTTGGTCTTAGCAGTATTGACATCCAGATTCCCAGCTTTGGTGCCGACATCCAAGTTTTCCCTCTTCTTCCCCTGCCGGCACTTTGAATATCGGCTAGTATGACAGTACCTTCGGGAGCATTTTGCGCAGCTATTTTTTTAAGAGCCATATTGGTGGAATCTATCTCTTGATAAAACTTTAGGTTTTGTCCGATTAATGAGCCGGTCACTTCACTCAAAACGGCCAGTTCCCCATAGGGTGTGTCTATACCTAAACCGCTCTCTCCTTTAATCAGGCGATAACCTTTTTTTGTAACAGCCTCAATATTGAATCCTTCTTCTTTTATTGAATCAATACGTTTCCAAATGGCTGTGCGGCTCATCCCTAGTATGCTACTCAGTTCTTCCCCGGAAACATATTGATTCTCTGCCCTCTTAAGCAGTTTTAATATCTTAACAGAGGGATCTTCTATATTAGACAACTGGTTTTCACTCCTTATGGAATCCTTAATACAGTATACTCTTTGCTGTCTGTGTAAAAGAAAACTACATTTTTATGCTCTTTATCCTCAAATCGTGTTGCCTTCCCTTTGGATTCAAGATATGTAAAAAAGGCATATAAAAGGTGATTCCCAGAATCGTTATATAGCTCCTCTTGCTTTTCCATAAGATTCACCAAATATAGATTCTCTGAGTTTTCATACAACAAAGGGATATCTAATGCCGTTCCGGTAACCTTGATAAATTCAGGCAAAACAGATGTCGTAACAAGCACCTCAGGATTTCTGAAAGTACCGAAACAATAATCTTTTAAAGGAATAATATTATTATAATACAATTCCTTTATCTCGGAATCTTCCTGACCCATCCGATAAAGCGAAGCGTCTGCAACCTTGCAATATTCCAAATCCACCTGCAGACGAACACATTGATAATTTGGGTCTTTCAGCATTTTTATGTCGTCTCTGGGGTTGAGAAAAGCCTTTAATACCTTTTTGCCTTCACTCATCCCGGGGAGAATTATTTCACGGTCATACCATTCCGACAATTTAAGACCACAATCAACCACATCTTCGATTTTTTCTTTGGGAACAAAAAAATAGAGATCAGCCATTCGGACTCCTCCATATATGGTTTGCAAACCCTTTCATATAAAGTATTATATACTTTTTGAAGATTATAATCAAATACTATACATTATTTTGGGAAACCCGCCTTAAAGCTTGACTTTGTGCATATCACGTTATACAATAGTGACGAAATTTTAGTGCAGGAGGTAATCCTATGAATAAAGCTGAACTAATTAGTGCTGTAGCACAGCATTCAGGTCTTACAAAGAAGAATAGCGAGGCTGCTATTGATGCTTTTGTAAATGTTGTCGAAGAATCTTTGGCAAAAGAAGAAAAGGTCGTTCTTGTAGGTTTCGGAACATTTGAAACAAAGAACAGAGCTGCAAGAAAAGGCCGTAACCCCCAGACAAAAGAAACTATTAAAATTCCGGCTTCAAAAGCCCCTGTTTTTAAAGCAGGAAAGTCTTTAAAAGACAAAGTGAACGGTTAATATTAATTGCATTTAAGGGCGGAGAAACCTCTCGCCCTTAAATTATGCCGTTATTTAATTAAATTCTCTATTTAAGTTTTCGTACAAAAAGTGTTCCCAGTTCTTCACCGTTAAGTATTCTTTGTATTATGGTCGGATCAGACCCGTTTGCTATGACCATATTTGCACCCGCATTAGTTGCTATTTCTGCAGCGTCGAGTTTGGTTATCATTCCGCCTGTTCCACGCCTTGAGCCTGATTCCCCCGCACAATTTCTTATCGAATCATCAATGGCATCAACAACAGAAATAAGGCTGCATAACTTATTCTCCTTGGGATTCGAGTCATAAAGGCCATCAATATCAGAGAGGATAATCAGCAAATCGGCTTCCACCAGCCGTGCTACAACAGCCGAAAGAGTATCATTATCTCCGAACATCATAAGAGTTTTTATCTCATCAACAGATACGGTGTCATTTTCATTAACTATCGGAATAACCCCCAGATCTAAAAGATTATGGAAGGTGTTCATGACATTTATCTTTCTTACCTCGTCATTAATGTCGGGTTTAGTTAAAAGCATTTGTCCTACCGTCTGATTATATGTAGAAAAAAGACGGCTGTATATATTCATAAGCTCGCACTGCCCTACGGCAGCCAATGCCTGCTTCATCCCCATACCTTCCGGGCGTTTTTTTAAGTTGAATTTGCCCATACCGACACCAATGGATCCGGAGGAAACCAGGATTACTTCCTTTCCCTCGTTCATCAGCTCTGACAGTGTCATGGCCAGGCGATCCATTCTGGTGAAATTCATCCTGCCGTTTTCATGGGTTAATGTTGATGTGCCTACCTTTACCACTATTCTGTTGGAATCTTTTAGTTCCAGTCTGTGATTAATTTCCATGATAGTTTTCCTCAATTCGTTATATTTCGACAAGGGTAATACTTTTACTGAATTTTTTGACGAACACTTTTTTATATACTCATTAAACCATTTAATAAGGCTATTTTAAAGTAATTAAACTAATTTAAAATTTAGGGTAATCATTTACCATTCTATCCGAATAAGTTAATATAGGCAGTGCATAAATAAATTAATCCGTTAATTTATTTATCATGTAATACTTTTTGGCCAAACCAGAATCCAACCCCCCGGTGGTTTGGCTTTTTTTTATTTCTATATCCTTAAAATCTCTATATCTCCTATTGCACCTAAAGCTTCACCGCATATAACCAGCGCTCCTCGGATTTTTGGAATATTGTTTATATATGAAAGCGCTCCCTCAATGTCCTTGGGGATCTTTACTATGTTACCCAATGCTGTGGCACATGCATCTGCCACCGAAGCATCGGGGTGTATTACCACAGCTGCATCTGCCTTGCCAAAGCTCAGAGAATGCCCTACAGTTCCCGACGAAGTACATATACCGCAGGGTGTATTGTCCTTTTTAATCCGCAGGGCTATTTTGCCGCTCAAGGGTGAATTCCCGGCATAAATGCCTATCGTCCTGTCTCTGTCACTCTTAATAAAAATGTCCCCGCCATTTTCAACAATTACCTCATCAGAAAACTCAAGCAACCTCATGCCTACATATTTTGAAATAGCTCCGGCTACCGCCGCCATAGGTCCGACCTTTGCAAGGGATGAGGCATTACACATATCCGCTACTATGAGCGGTGCATTCTTCAAAGGCTCAACCGGAACCAAGCTGTGTAAGAATTCCGGATGTTGTCTTATATAGTCTGCAATCTGTTGCCTGTATTCTTCTATAAAAGCTACGGCTCTTTCTTCCAGATTGCTTTGCGCACCTATATAAAGGTCGGTTTGTTCCACACATGCCTGGAAAAATGTAAGATTTTTAGCCTTAATATTCTCACGGTAAAAACGATTACCTTCCATAACTACGCCTGTAAACTCATTACATTAAGAGGACAAGCCTTTGCGCACAATCCGCAAACAAGACATCTTTCTTTACTGAACTCCAGACACCATGTCTCTTTGTTCATAGTTAGGGCGTTTGAAGGGCAAACAGCCGTACAAGCTCCGCAATGAACACAATCTTCTTCCTGCCATATCAGCTTATTGTTGAAAACCTTATATCTTATTCCATCCTGGTTTTCGATGTAGTCCAAAGCATCTTGAATATCATTTTCTTTTCCTGTTATATCGGCAATAAGAGTGCCAATCTTATTAAGGCTTATGTTGGCATGAAGTATATTTATCTCAACATTAAACTTTCTGATAAGATTACTGACAAGTGGTGTTGTAATACTATTAAGTGGATATTGAAGGCTTACCTTTATTGTTTTCATA
>CAYWXN010000121.1:0-3067 GCA_964462075.1 uncultured Ruminiclostridium sp.
CCGAATTGTCCATGGCCACCGCTCTGTTTCTTATGCTTACCTTCAACCTTGACCTTCTTCTTAATTGTTTCACGGTAAGGAATAATAGGATTAATAAGGTCTACGTCAACCTTAAATTTATTTTTCAGCTTACTTGTTAAAATATCAAGATGCTGATCACCTACACCATAAATAATATTCTGCTTGGTCTCGGTATTAAGCACCATTTTTAAGGTAGGATCTTCTTCTAAAAGCCTGCTCATACCTGTTCCAATTTTATCCTCATCACCCTTTGTCTTTGGAACAATTGCCATTCCAAGCATGGGTTCCGGGAATATAATAGGATTTGCTAAAACAGGCTTTTCCTTTGTTGCCAGAGTGTCATTAGTATCGGTTGCTGTGAGTTTGGCAACTGCACCTATGTCACCGGTTACAAGCTTATTCAAATTAATCTGCTGTTTACCCTTCATTGCAAAAAGGCTACTGATCTTTTCTGTTTTTTCTTTTTTAACATTATATACAACACTATCGGGCATAAGGGTTCCCGAAATGACTTTTAAGAACGATATTTTGCCTACGAATGGGTCTGCTATAGTCTTAAATACATGAACTACCAACGGTTCTTTATCTCCTGTTTTTATCTCAACAGGTTCATTATTTGATGCATCAAGAGCTTTATAGGTTTCATGCTCGCAGTGAGCGGGCATGTATTTAGTAATGGCCTCTAAGAAAAGAGTAACTCCTGCTTTTTGTATAGAAGATACACAAATAACCGGAGCAAGCACACCTGCTTTAGTACCGTTCTTAATACCATTATTTATTTCATCCGCGGTAAAAGCTTCCCCTGAAAAATATTTTTCCATGAGATCTTCATCGGTCTCAGCCACTGCTTCGGCTATACCTTCTTTATAGCCTTCAGCCTCACTTAATAAGTTAGCGGGGATCTCACCTTCGGTTCTATCCTTACCGTTAAAATAGATAGCCTTCATATGAGGAACATCAATAATTCCTTTAATCTTGCCATCCTCAATAATCGGAAACTGCATTACAATGACAGTATTTCCGAACTTATCCTTTAAATCATTAAAAACTTTTGAGAAATCAGCGTTTTCTTCATCAAGTTTGCTGATTACAAACATTCTTGGTATTTTTTTGTCATTAACTTCCTTCCAGGCTTTTTCGGTACCTACCTGAAGCCCATCCTTTGCTCCGACCAATATAGCTGCACCATCAGCTACACTGAGACCCTCGAGCATTTCTCCCACAAAATCAAAATATCCGGGAGTATCAATAACATTAATCTTTATGTCCTTCCATTCGATGGGCGCAAGAGCTGTTGAAATTGAGAATTTTCTCTTAATTTCCTCAGGATCATAGTCCATAACAGTGTTTCCATCGACAACGCTCCCGAAACGATCCGTTGCTCCGGTAATATTCAGCATTGCCTCGACCAGCGTTGTCTTGCCCGCATTGCCATGTCCTAGTAGACATACGTTGCGGATATTTTCACAACTATAGTCTTTCATATCAATTCCCCCTCTTCGGTTAAATTATACAAACCTTTATATTGTATTTGTGCAATTCTCACAAATAAAAGTTTTAAGTTTAAATTAATTTAGAAGTATTATAACAGATATATTTCCTTGAATCAATTTTTTATACTCATTTGAAGATATGTAAAATAAATATCACATTATTTCGTCGTCATCATAGCAAGAATATATGTCCGAAAATTCTATATTAATCCTGTTAACCAAGTCTTTAGATTGTGATGATTGATCATACATTGCCTGAGATTCATTCAGGGATGAACATTGGTCATTATCTAATAATTTTATTGGTATAGTAATTTCAAAAGTTGTACCGGCAAATTCTTTACTTGAAACTTGTATTTTCCCGTTATGAGCTTCTACGAAAACTTTAACAAGATATAAGCCTATTCCGCTTCCCTCTCTGTTTCGAACAACATCATCTTCTTGATTGAACAATTCAAAAAGCTTATTGCGCTTTTTATCTGAGATACCTATGCCCGTATCGGTGACCGAAAATACTAAATCATTTTCTCTCTGTTCGATTTTAACGGTAATAGTTCCGTTTTTATCGGTAAATTTTATTGCATTGGAAATGAGATTGAGTATTATCCTTTCAATCATATCCGGATCACAGGCTGTTATTCTGGATTGTATAGAGGATTCGAATAATAAATTGATACCTTTTGATTCTGTATATCTTTTAACCGAATTTGTTATATCTCTTATCAGCTTTACAATATCATAATTCGCAGGTTTTATTTTCAGAAAACCGCTGTCATGACGATTAATATCAATAAGATTAGTAGTTAAGCGCATAATCCTTAAACAATTTTGTCGGATAATATCCATTTGCTTAAATGCTTTGGCCTTATAAGCCTCACTAACAGTATTTTTCTTATAGGTGTTTACAAGTTGGATTGAAGAAAAAATAACATTCAATGGTGTTTTAAATTCATGAAATATATGGGTCATAAAAGCCTGCCTGTTTGAGCTGAGGGTTTCAATGCTTTCTGCCATACTGTTTAGCGCTTCAGCCACCAACCCTATCTCATCCTCATTCTTTATTTCTATTCTGGCAGAGTAATCACCCTCTAAGAATTTTTTTGACGTGTTCTTTAACGCTGAAATCGGCTTAATCAAGTATTTTTCTAAAATATAGGCTATTATAAATAATCCCAATATAAAAACACCCATTATCATAAGTACTAAATTAAGGTTTCGGTGATACTTATCTAATAAAATAGCATCATATGGATATGCTCGCAGAACTTCAATAATTTGAAACCCTTTGAGTAAATATATAACTATAAAAATCATGAGGGGAGTTATAACAGACAGGATTATAATTGATAGTTTAACCCTGATACTGCAATTTTTTAACATATCTCCTCCAAAATTAACTGCCAATGCAGTTGGTAAAAAAAATATTTAAGATTTATATTTACCCTATTACGAAAGATTATAGCAAAAATTATAGTTGTTTTTTTATTATTCCGCAAAAAAGTATGTACATGCAGTCTTGTAGAGCTGTAAACATGCTATAAAAAACATTTTAT
>CAYWXN010000121.1:3167-6037 GCA_964462075.1 uncultured Ruminiclostridium sp.
ATATATACAACACTAAGCTTCTTAGCGTTTTACCCTCGCATTGCCTTGCCAGATACTCCAGACTTGATCTTCATCGGCCGGCTGAGCATAGTCGGTCAAGAACGTTGTGGCCATAGCTCCGGTAGCCCATCCGAAATGCAGCCATTTTTCAGGCTCCCAATCCCTTAAAATACCATACAATAAGCCGCCTACAAAGCCGTCACCGCCGCCTATACGGTCTAAAACACCTATTGGACGAGGCTCAACCACATGCCAAGAATCACCCTCAAGCATAATAGCTCCCCATAGGTGGTTATTGGTATCAACAACCTGGCGAAGAGTGGTTGCATAAACAGAAGCATGAGGATATGCCTTTTTGACTCTTCCGATCATACCCTTGAAGTTTTCAATTTTAGCTGCAATATCTTTTCCTCCGGCCTCAGGACCTTCGATTCCAAGACATAGCTGGAAGTCTTCCTCGTTACCTTCCAAAACATCGGCAATTCCTGCGATTTCAGCAAAGATAGCTCTGAGTTCTTCTTCTCTGCCCTTCCAGAAAGTAGCCCTATGATTCATGTCAAAGGAAATACGGGTTCCATATTTCTTAGCCGCTCTTGCCAGCTCCAGACAGAATTTTCCCGTTTCAGGAGATAAAGCGGCAATAAGTCCTGACATGTGAACCATCTGAACTCCTTCTTTACCGAAGATTCTGTCAAGATCGAAATCTTCAGCACTCAAAATTCTGCCCACTTCACCGGCCCGGTCATTGTGAACACGTGGTCCTCTTGACCCATATCCGCTGTCAGCAATATTAAATTGATGCCGGTATCCCCATGGACCTCCCTGTGGAACATCCTTGCCCTCATAATCCATATGCCTTGATTTAAGGTTGCTTTTGATTATTGCAGAAATCGGACTGTCTTTTACAAAATTAGTAAGTATCTTCACAGGAAGCCCCAAATATGATGAAATACTACCAACATTAGATTCTGCACTGGTCACCTGCATTGTAAAAGTATCACTTGCGTGAACAGGTTGTCCGTTTTGAGGAGTAATCCTTACTCCCATACTTGTCGGTATAACTAGTGAATAAGCACAATCTTTACGCAGTTCCATAAATATACCCTCCTATATAATTTAATTATGATATGCTCTACTCTGTAGCGAAGAATCTTATTGAAATTATGTCTGCAGCGGTGCCTGTAGAGTGATTCAAATGCGCCGCTCCGGCAATGACATCACTCACGGCACCGATTACTGTTTAACAAACGATTCTTTCTTTCTGCGAGGAACCGCTGCCGATGTCATGTGTGTAAGCGGAGCATACAACTCATTGCATGAGTTATTTTAGATTGCGTAGCGCGCGAATAATTTCTCGATGAAATTCCTGAGCGCACACATGACATGGGCTAAAGGTTCCTTTTGTTGTGTTCATAGCTCGTACACCCTGATCAAGTCATGATCATGTCTCTTTGTCAAACAATTTTTTGTATGCCCACAGTCCTAAAGCCGGATTGCTTATATAGAATATTTCCTCGCCGTTTTCCAAAGTATTGAATCCATCCTTCAGATTTTGAGGATTGTACATTTTAAGTGCTTCCTCTAACGGCATGTATTTAAAGTTTACACTTTGGACTTCCTCACCTGACAGTTTTTGAGTCGAATAGGTTATATTGAATCTGCCGTCCGATGAACCGTGTATTAAATGAGCTGCTGCCGATAAGTTATCCTTTAAATCGTCATTAGCGTTATACTGCTCCAAAATCTTAATCCGACCGACATATCCATATTTTCTTATAAGCTTGTCTATCTGGTCATCTTCGCCAAATTTCCTTACACCCGGAGCCAGAATTATCAATTCCCCGTCGTCGGCAATAGCCATACGAGTTCTGTAAATTGATTTGTTTCCCAACCAGGTGCTCTTAAATTCCCTCTCATCAAGATACACTACAACCTTTTTCAAAGGTTTATCAAGAAAGATCAGGTTTTTCTCTTTGCTCAAAGCTACAGCCTCTTCAAAGAGCTTGCGTTCTCTGCCTATAAACAAACCTTCCAGATTTACATCATTTTGATTTGCAGTAGTAACAGTGAGAACATACATCAACGGGAGCTCAGCCAAAAACCTTTCTTCTGCATAGTCAAATACTTTTCTGACAGGGGAATGGTCTCTTCCCATCATTTTTTCCATGCCATAGACTGCACCGAGAAAATGGGACTTGTTAATGATGGTGCTGCCACCACAGCCGACTAATAAATTTTTTGTATAGTTTGCCATGCCTACGACCTCATGGGGAACAACCTGTCCAATAGAAATAATAAGGTCATAGGTACTGTCTAAAAGTCTGTTATTTACCTCAACATCAATAGGGTAATCAATAAGACCTCCAGACACCTCTTTAACATAGTCCGACGGGATCTGGCCGATCTTCACTATATCAGTTCTCCACTTGTGAGGAATAACGGCCTCATAAGGTACATCAGGCCCAAAAAACTCAAGACATTCTTCTTTAGTCATAGCATCATGAGTCCCCAAAGCAGGCATTATATCGACCTGACACTTTCCCTTAAGGATATTATAATATAGTGCGGTAATTTTACCTGCATAGGAATGTAGCCGTGTTAAATCAGGAGGCAAAAGCAATATTTTAGATAGTGCTCTTCCTTCCAATGATTTTTGCAAAGCCTCTTTTAGGGTACTATCGGTGATAGATCTCCCTTTATCGGCCTTTATAGAAATATTCATTTACACACCTTCCTTTACACCCCTGAGTACGCTGAAAAACCTCCGTCAATCGGCACTACAACGCCTGTGACAAATTTGCTGCCCTCAGAGCACAGCCAAAGTAATGTGCCTAGCAGCTCTTCCGGTTCTCCAAAACGCCCCATAGGAG
>CAYWXN010000122.1:0-6030 GCA_964462075.1 uncultured Ruminiclostridium sp.
AGATCGTTGATAACCCTTATGCCCATGGGAAAAGCCATAATAAATGTTGCTAAATCTGCGATGGGCTGACTAAGCTGTATTCCTGTTAGACCTAAAAAAGAAGGCAGAATCAGTATAAGGGGAAGAAAGAACAAACCCTGACGGGCAAGAGAGAGTATGGAAGCCTCTTTTGATTTTCCGGTTGTCTGAAAAAGCATATTATTGATTATTATCCAGGATGATAGTGGAAAAGTAACGCATTGATATCGCATGGCCAAGGCACCGATTTCAATAACATTGAGGTCGTCTTTTCTGAAAATGGTTACTATTTGCGGGGCAAATATAAATCCTATAATGGCCGCTAATGTAAGACCGACAGTAGTGATTTTAATACAGAACCAAAATGCTTCAACTACACGGTTATAGAGCTTTGCACCGAAGTTATATCCGGCGACAGGCTGAAAACCCTGTCCGAAGCCCAATAAAGCTGCTACGGCAAGATGGAATACACGTGCTATTATAGACATGGCTGCTATTGCGGCGTCTCCGAAAGGTCCTGCGGTTTGGTTGAGTACTATTATGGTGATACTTGCCAAACTCTGCCTATAAAATGATGGCATACCAATTCTTAAAATTTCCTTGTAAATATCCAATTTTGGTTTGAAATTCGCAAGGGTTATTTTTAGATTTCCACCCTTACCGGATGCAAAAAGCAACATACAGAAGCTTATAAACTGGCTTATACTGGTTGCTAATGCGGCACCGCCTGTGCCCATGTCAAGAGTGAAAATAAAAATCGGGTCGAGAATAATATTCAGAATTCCTCCGAACCCTATTCCAATCATTGAATATATGGCACTTCCTTGATAACGAAGAATATTATTAAGGACATAGGAAGACATCATAAAAGGGACTCCCAGTAGTATATAGCGGGTATAGTCTATTGCATACGGAAGAATTGTCGGTGTTGCCCCTAATAAAAGAACTAAAGGATTAATAAAAATCATTCCAAAAATCGAAAAGATTACGCCTATTACAAATGTGGAAAAAAAGCCTGTTGCAGCCACTTTCGCAGCTTTATCAGGGTCTTTCTGTCCTAGAAGCTGTGCGATATAGTTACCTGATCCCATTCCCATAGTAAAACCAATAGCCTGAACTATTGCCATCAGCGAAAATGAAATACCTACTGCTGCAGACGCACTTGTATTAATCTGGCTTACAAAATAGGTATCAGCCATATTATATATAGAGGTTATTACCATACTGATTATACTTGGAATTGCAAGGTTCATTACGAGTTTTGGAATGGGTGTTTCTGTCATTCTTATATATTTTGCATCTAAGCTGTTCATTTTTTACCTCATTAATTGTGCGCGAATTATTAGTATTGCTTCCATTGTACTATAAAAATTGAGAAGGAAACAACTATTTGTGATCTAGCGTTTATAGTGTAGTTTTCACAAAATTGGGATATGTCGTATGTCATACTGAACGAATTGAAGGATCTTAAAAGTCAAGCAAATGATTCTCATTTTACATAGCTCAATTCAGAATGACAGCTAATGCTTGTATTAATTTGTTGCATATGATATTATACAGTAGATTTCTTGGGGGAGTAATTTGCGCTTCTTAGCGTGGCAAGCCAACATACCGACATAAAACGTCTGGTTTGCCTTAATGAATGAGACTCATGTATGGCGAGAGCTGTACCTGTGTCAAAAGAGCTTGATTATCAGGTGCAGTTGGTACCTGATTTTTTATACTAAAGGGAGAATAGTTAAATGACAATTCTGGAATTATTTATTGTTGCTGTCGGTCTTTCAATGGACGCATTCGCTGTTTCTGTGTGTAAAGGGCTGGCAATGGAAGATTCCTCATTTAAAAAAGCCGGTGCAGTTGGCTTGTGGTTTGGTGGTTTCCAAGCATTTATGCCGCTCGTAGGTTTCTTTTTGGGTTCAAGGTTTGAGTCGTCAATTTGTGCTTATGATCACTGGATTGCCTTCGTACTACTGGCCATAATCGGTCTTAATATGATACGTGAAGCGCTTAAAAATGGTGACAATTGTGATGTTGACAGCGGATCCCTTGAATTTAAGGTAATGCTGCCGATGGCTATAGCCACTAGTATCGACGCCTTGGCAGTGGGCATTACGCTCGCAATTTTAAGAGTAAATATTTTGCCTGCCGTAGGCTTCATTGGAATTATTACTTTCACCCTATCTGTTATAGGGGTAAAGGTTGGCTGTATTTTCGGAACGAAGTATAAGTCAAAGGCTGAGTTGGCAGGAGGAATAATCCTTATCCTTCTTGGATTAAAGATACTTCTGGAGCATTTGGGAATATTGATGTAAATGTTAAGAAGTTGGGTAGGGCAGGGTTAATAAAGCAATTAAATTTCAGATTATAGCATCATGTTTCTGATAATTACTCTGTAAGAGGGTTTGTATATATCCCTGTAAATCTTGCTATGAGAAACCGGGGGGTAGCCATGGATCACATAATCATTAAGATAGGCATTTAACGAGAACTTGTCAAATGCAAATATACCTTCTTGGGTTAATTTGTCTAATAAATTCAGTTTTCTAATAAAGGATTCTTTTATTCCCTGTATTATGCCCGATGAAACAACAAAGATGTCGTTTAGTTTTTCAATAGTTAAGCCGTTTGCATCCATAGCAGCCAGGTTTACCCTGACAATCCCGTTACCTATTTCCTCAAGAAAAGGAATTTCACCGCTTTGGATTACTGTTTGGTATTCCTCTTTAAGCCGGTTTAAACTAGCTGCTTTATCGGAAATAAGATGGCCGCCGCCAAACTCATTTTGATAAATGAGTTTGACAGCATCGCACGGCTCCATAAACGGATATTTTATTGCATGTTGGGTTAATGCTTTTGCTAAATCATTCATTAAACATCAATTTAGCCTTCTTTAAGGCTATTACAATAACCGGTATTAGTATAATGTGCAGGATAATGCCGGGGATGGCGTTCACGAAGTAATCTGTCCAGAATATGGTTAATCCGAATGGTATGTTCGGAACAAAATAAGTAACTAAAACAAATTTTGCGATTCCTCCTGCTATTCTTCCGATAAGCATTGAAATTATTAATGAGACGTAGATATTGGAAGTTTTCTTTGGCAGCATTTTATAAAGAAGCCCTGCCACAAGGCCGTAAATAGCAAGTTCAAAAGCCATGGGTATACCTACTGGGATAATTGGGGGCATCCCGAAAAGCATAAAACGAAGTAATGGTGCTATAAATCCTACAACTAGGCCATAGGGGCCGCCGCAGACAAAGCCGCATAACAACACCGGGATATGCATTGGGGATAAAGCACTGCCAATCTGAGGAATTTGTCCCGTCAAAAAGGGAAGCAATAATGCTAATGCAAGAAACATTCCCGCAAAGGTAATTTTTTTAGTAGATGACGTCATAAAATCTCTCCTCCAAAGTAAATAAAAGGTATCAGTCATCTTCTGATGACTAATACCTTCATGGTACAAATTTAGATTATTTATTTGTTTTATTATAGCTTGAATTCTGTTTGTCGGCTTCATGCCGGACGTTTATTAGAATATAGCATATTGCGCAAGGCAAATCAATCTAATTGTTTAGATTAAGTCTTAAAGTTTTGCGTTAAGTTTTGATTTGTTACCTATAATAGCCTCTATATCGCCATTACTCTGTCTTTTCCCCCATTCGGCCATACAGTCGGCTATCTATTGGGGTAAGACAGGGGACGGTTCTGTGTCTTAAAAGACAGGGTTAAAATAGGACACGGAACCGTCCCCTGTCTTATATAAGCTCAGTAAGCTTGTTTATTGTGTCGCTAATTAGGGCTGACATTGAAAGGTCGGGAACTCCGACAATTATGTTATCGCACTTGTTGGCAGGGATAAGTATTCTAAGTGCATTGCTCTGGCTTATAGCGGTTGCCATTTTAGGAGTAATTTCTCCCATCAATGAATCGGCAATGACTATACCTATAGGCCCAATTATGATATCTGCCTTTCTACAGGCCACTATTATCGGATTTTCCCCGGTAGCGGCATAATCTGCGCCGCCCTTAAGCATTGTGGAGGTAGCTATGCCGTTTGTTCCAATAGCTGTTATTTCGATGCTTTTTATACGAGCTTTAATAGCCTCGATTAGGTTCTTTCCAAGTTTGCCACCCTGCCCGTCTATTATTAGAATATTGTAAATATTCTTCTTTTCCATTATTCCTCCTAAATACCTAAGCAGTATGTTTTGTGTCTATTATAGCATTTTGTATAATAAGGGGTATATGTTTTCGTATCTTTAAGATAGAAAAAAATTGGGAAAATGAGCTTCTCGACAAAATCTTATGAATAGGGTATGGTATAAATATATAAACATTTTATGGAAGGTACTAAAGATGCCCAGAATTTTACTTGTCGAAGATGATAAAAGTATAGTGACCAACCTTACTGAATATTTACATAGTGAAGGATTTGAAACAGATGCTGTAAACGGACAAAGCCTTGCCATTTCAAAAATGGAAGAGAATAAATATGATTTACTTCTAGTTGATATTTCTCTTAAAGAAGGTAATGGTTATGCCGTCTGTGCTGCTGCAAAGGCTTGCAACGAAACACCTGTAATTTTTTTGTCCGCATCAGGGGATGAATACAGCGTAGTTACAGGCCTTGATATGGGTGCTGACGATTATATCAGCAAACCCTTCAGACCAAGAGAGCTTTTGTCCCGAATCCGGAATGTTCTTAGGCGAAGAAACAGAAATCATATAGCAGCTATCGAATTTGACAATGTAAAGGTAGATACAGTAAAAGGTGTAGTCAGTAAAAATGGGGCCGAGATTTTCTTATCTGCCCTTGAATATAAGCTGTTATTGGTTTTTTTAAATAACAGGGGTGTAGTTTTATCACGAAACAAACTTCTTGAAGAGATTTACGATATAGCCGGCGAGTTTGTAAACGATAATACTTTAACCGTATATATCAAACGTCTTCGTGATAAAATCGAGGATGATCCTCAAAATCCAACCTTTATAAGGACTATCCGGGGCCTGGGATACAAAGTTGGTGATTAAGTGAGCTTCTTTAGAAATCCTGAAATTAAAAATAGTATCATTTTATATTTGATTGCAGCTACAGCTTTAACCGGGATGGGGTTTTTATTGGGAACAAGCACCGGAATAATTACATTAGCTGTATCAGCTATATATACCTTTATACATTTTCTTGTAACATATTATAGATATCAGAAGATTGCAGGATTAAGCAAGGAAATCAACTGCATTCTCCACGGTAAAAAAGAAATTGATTTGAAGGATTATGCTGAAGGTGAGTTGTCCATTTTGCATAGTGAGATACAAAAACTCACTGTCCAGTTTCGGGAGCAATCCTGGGCTTTAAAACAGGATAAAGTTTATCTGGCTGACTCAATTGCGGATATTTCCCATCAAATAAGAACGCCCCTTACATCCATAAATATTTTGCTCTCACTTTTATCGAAACCGGGTATTACAGAACAACGTAGATTTGAGCTTGTAAAGGAATTAGACACTTTACTTTCGAGGATAGACTGGCTTATTTCAGCGCTTCTCAAGATTTCGAAGCTTGATACAGGTACAGTGAAGCTTAAAAAGGAAACAGTATATGTAACAGAATTGATAACAAAGGCCGTCACTCCAATAGCTATACCTATTGAGCTTCGTGAACAGGAATTGGATATGGAAATACAAGAGGAGTCGTCCTTTATGGGAGATTTATCATGGACTGTCGAAGCTGTAGAAAATATATTAAAAAATTGTATGGAGCATACTCATAGAGGAGGTAGCATTAAAATTACCGCTCTTGAAAATGCCCTGTTTACCGAGCTTATCATAAGTGATAACGGTCCCGGAATCGATAAAGATGACTTAGCCCATCTGTTTGAAAGATTCTACAAGGGGAAAAACTCTGATAATCAGAATATAGGCATCGGGCTTGCCCTTGCACGAATGATAATTGTCAATCAAAACGGCACTATAAAAGCAGAAAATGCCCCGGAGGGCGGAGCTAAATT
>CAYWXN010000123.1:0-6013 GCA_964462075.1 uncultured Ruminiclostridium sp.
GGTTTCCTATATGATTTACAGCCTTCTGTGCAATTTCCTCAGGAAAGGCATGGGCATGAAAATCTATTATTCTTTTCATTTTTCTCCTTATCTAAATTTGCCTTATAAGATAACTCATATAATTTACGTAGTGGGAGAAAACCACTCCCGGTTCCTGAAGTTCAGGGCACCAACGCTTGAGCCATTCCAACGAAATATATCCTTCAAAGCCGTTCTTTTTTAACTGCTTAAGGCAGTCTAAAACAGGCACATCGCCATAGCCCAGCATTCTGTAGGAAACCTTACCGTTTTCCATTACCGAATCCTTAATATGAACATATTTTATATTACCGTCCAGATAACTAAGGGTCGTTTCAGGGGTTTCTTTAAAATAACGGTATGGGTGATGAATATCCCACAATATTCCGGTATTGGGACGGTCTACAGCTTTGATAAATTCATCCATAACCTTGGAATCTGCCAACATTCCATTGGTTTCAATCAATGGAATGACATTTTTATCTATGGCATAATCACATACCCTTTGATATTGGGCTTTAACAAAATCTAAATCCCTCTCTTCGCCCGGTGCTCCGTCTTTGTCTCCTAAAACTCTGATATAAGGGGTTCCTATTCTTTGGGCAAGATCAATATATGCTTTAGCCTCTGCAATTACTTCCTCTTTTCTTTCTTTTTCAAACAAGTATGCACCGGATGTAAGTATGGGAATCTCAATATCTAATTTTTTTAATGTCTCCAGAGTTTTATCAATGTTTTCTTCTCTGAAGGGTTTACTGTTTGGCGCATATATTTCCGATTCAATACCTCTAATTTCAATTCCGTTAATTCCTAAATCTTTACAGGTCGCATAGATTTCTTCCCAGGACCATCCCGGGCAACCTAGAGTAGAGAATGCCAATTTCATAATCATCATCGTCCTTTCCAATACAAAATTGTAATAGTTTTAGAACCGGGCCGGATCCTTCGCATATGTTCAGGATGCCAGTGGTACCGGACTAATTGAATTCAGCCTATAGTATAATATATACCCTGTTATTGGCTAAAAGTATTATCTTTCTATATTATGCAGTTTCAATGGCTGCGTCATCTTTCAGGTTCAATTCAACAATTGCCTGTTCACGCATCTTGAATTTTTGGATCTTACCGCTGGCAGTCATAGGGAAGCTATCTGTAAACTTCACATATTTGGGTGCTTTATGTCTTGCCATATGAGATTTCACCAAATCCTTTATTTCGTCCTCTGTTGCGATTTCTCCCTCTTTCAAAATAATCCAGGCCATGATTTCTTCGCCATATTGTTTGCTGGGTACACCAATTACCTGCACATCCTTAACTTTGGGATATGTATAAAGGAATTCTTCAATCTCCTTTGGATAAATATTTTCTCCTCCGCGGATAATCATATCCTTTATACGACCGGTAATTTTATAATAACCGTTTTCATCCACAGTAGCCAGATCTCCGGTATGAAGCCATCCGTCTTTATCTATGGCTTGAGCAGTCGCTTCGGGCATTTTATAATAACCCTTCATTATATGATATCCTCTGGTACAAAATTCTCCGGGTACATGGGGAGGACATTCTTTACCTGTCTCAGGATCTACGATTTTAGCCTCAACATGCGGGAAAACCCTTCCTACTGTCGATACTCTGATTGCAATGCTATCATCTGTGGTAGTTTGTGTGCAACCGGGGGAGGATTCGGTCTGACCGAAAACGATTGTAATTTCCCTTGCACCCATTAAATCAACTACATCCTGCATAACCTTAACCGGGCATGGAGACCCTGCCATAATACCTGTTCTCAGCTTTGGAAAAGAATACTTCTTAAAATCCGGATGCTCCATCATAGCAATAAACATTGTAGGCACACCATGAACAGCCGTGCATCCTTCATTCATAATTGCATCCATTACTCTTAACGGGTTATAATCCAGCGGAACCATGGCCGTTACATGGGTCACACTTGCCATTATTGCCAAAACCATGCCAAAGCAATGGAAGAAAGGTACCGGAATACAGAGCTTATCCTCATTAGTAAATTTCATTCTGTCCCCGATACTTTTGCCGTTGTTAACAATATTAAAATGGGTTAACATAACACCTTTAGGAAAGCCTGTGGTACCCGAGGTATACTGCATATTGACTACTTCGTGTACATCAAGGGTACTTCTGATTTCCTCATATTCTTTATCCGAAGCCTCGTCCCCCATAGTATAAAGTTCTTTAAAGTTATACATTCCTGGGCGATTATCCTCTCCCACAAAAACAACGTCCTTTAAAAATGGAAGCATCGGATCATCGAGTTGCCCCGGTTTGCTGTCTTTCAGCGAAGGACATAGTTCGTTGATAATATTATAGTAATTGGAATCCTTCATACTCTCAATCATTACAAGACATTTGGAATCAGACTGGCGCAACAGATATTCCAGCTCAAAAATCTTATAGCTGGTGTTTACTGTAACAAGAATGGCTCCGATTTTTGCAGTAGCAAAGAAGGTAAGAATCCATTCAGGGCAATTGTTTGCCCAAATAGCTACATGGTCACCCTTCTTTATACCCATCTTTAAGAAGCCTTTTGCAATTTTTGTAGTTTCTTCATCAAATTCTTTCCATGTCCTTTCGTAACCGGTCATCGGAAATTTCAAGCACAACTTATCCGGGTATTCTTTTGCATTCCTTTCAATCAAACCACCAACGGTTATATTAATAAGCTCTTCCATGATTCATCCTCCTGAGAAATATAATACTAAAGGTCTGCTTATAGAGATTTCCACGGGACCTTTTGCTTTTAATTTTTAATCATAAAGTCTCGAGTTCTTTACGACTATAAGATTAAATGCAAAATAAAAAACCTCCGTCTCATACAAAGAGACGAAGGTTAAACTCCGTGGTACCACTCTAATTGACACTGTAAGTGTCCTCTCAACCAGCATCTAAAAATGCCTGACAGTATAACGGCTGTTTCCGTACCAACCTACAATAAGCTTTACTTACTTCAGCGGTCCGCTCCGGAGCGAGATTCGCGTTCTTCCAAGTCTGCACTTTCACCTTTTGGCAGCTCTCTTTATCTATGAAAGGGTTCGCTACTATTCTCCATCAATGCGTTTGAATATTACATTTATTATAGTAATAAAAACATTTTTTGTCAAGTCAAAAATATTATAAATCCAGAATCAAAATTTCAATTGCCGAGGACAAGGTAAGGGAGGGGAAAATAAGTTCATTTAATTTCTACTGTGCCTTCTAATTTTACGCTAAAAAACTGTTCTTTTTCTAATTTGATGTGTCCGGATTCATAAGGCTGGCCGTCTATTGTGAGAAGTACTTTTTCGGAATTATAGTATTGGCCAAATGTATTTGTAAGGCACTGAAGAATCTTCGCCTCAAATTGTGCTCCTGCAATCATTTCACTCACGAAGGCTTTATTAAGATCAATATTTACAATGCCTTTATCATCAATTATAAGGCTGTTTATTTTTGTGTTTTCTTTAAATATTTTGCCAAAATTTTCACCGATAGTCTCTTTATATGCGGTCTCCAATACTTGCTTGGTTTCATCATTTGTTTTAAAACTTACTTTTTTACTCATATAATAGATTTTCTCATCCGTACCGCTAGGGTAATAAAAGTTGATACTTTGGATGAAAGGTACTTTTTCCTCAATTTTAGCAAGTGTAGATGAAATTTCACTATTGCCGGATATAAATACGGATTTAACCAGTCCAATATCCTTTGTATAATAATCGATTGTTTTGTCTTTGTTGCTTTGAGTTGTAACTTCTATTGCTTTAAATTTTCCAAGAGGAGTTGTAACGTCCGCGGAAATATTTGTTATTGTTCTGGTACTTAAGTCTTTTAAAACCCATGAAGTTCCCACTTCCAGCGGCTCCATCAGCAAAGTCTCCTCATTGTCGCCTTTTTTATCTAAAAAGTTTTCCCTGTAATATATTTCACCACTTGAAAATACCCGGGTAGCCTTTTCTTCACCTATTTCGACAACATTAACCATAACTGTGCCGCCAGTTAGTTTTCTTTGCTGCACTTTATTGTCTTTTGAAAAATCAATATATAGCTTATAGGGAGCATATTCGTTCCCTTTTCCTTCATAGGTATAGCAGACATCCTCCTTTTTCGGGAAGTAGTCATTTATACTGCCTAGTTGTGCTTCCGGGGATGGAGAAGCTGTCTCTGGACTAGCACTGCTTTCAGCTGGACTTGGTGATGGCGTCTTATTGCCGCCCTCTTTTGATGAACAACCTGTAATCATCGCCAACACTAAAGCGAGGCTAACTAATAAAATAAGTTTTCTCATAAAAACACCACCTTATAGATATATTATACATCTATAAGGTGGTTGTTATCCATTTATATAATGCAGGAATGACACTCCGTGTGGTATCCGTATCAGAACCAGCATTACCATCGACAGACTGTGCGAAAACTAAATTTTCTTAACCTCGACCGATATTTATCCATTGGCTCAGTCTGTTATTGACGGTGTCCAATATTCGTTACCGTAAATGTCAGTAATGCGGTAAGTCATTTGATAGTTATTATCACCGACATCAAGATTCTCAATCTTCCACTCACCGGTAGCAGTATATTGATCGCCTAAGTAGTAGGTATCGCTATAATCACCGTCATAAGTATAGTAGTCACACAGAAAATCAATTTTATCTCCTGTAACTATCTCCAAAAGGCCCTTGGGAACAGTATTTGTTTCAGACTCGGTATCATATTTTATCTGGGCTCCGAGAACCTTTCCATATGGATTTTCATTGTCAAATACAATTATAATGTCCACAAGCTGATCATTCAGCATGGCAGGTACACGGCCTTTTATAGAATATATATCACCATTATGGTCATCGGACATCATATAGTAGCTGACTATCTGACCATTGAGCGCAAGCCATGTACCGTCATATTCCATTATCAAATCGCCGTCGTCGTTATACTCATATACATTATCAAGGCCAAGATCTATAAAGCCTTCACCGTCGTCAAGAAATACATTCATTTCCATGAAGTGAATCATATCCCATTGATCTTCGGGAAGAGACAGAACACGTTTTCCGTTCTTTTCTGTCAGAATAAGGTTTGTAGCATCAAATCTGTTCTCTTCCAAATAATCCACGGAAGATCTCATCTTGTCCGGATCAAGCCAGCCACCTAAGGCATCACCTGCAAGACCTGTAACACTGCTGTAGTCGCCGCCTGATAAAAATGAATTAAGCAAGGTTCCCACTATATCAGAGCCCGAGGATGGAGCCGGAGTCGGTGTGCCTCCTGTTAGGCTGTTGAGTAGTGTATCCAAAAGATTCCCACTGCCCATTGAGGTGATCTGGCCGCCAGCAGTAAGGCTGGCAAAACTCTTTATACAATCGCTGTACTCGTCGTCAATACCTATTTTGTCATAAGTATTCAGCATTGAATTAACCTGACTGGTATTCCCATAGGGGAAATAAATCGATACACCGTTTGAATTAGTTATGTTTGTTGATGTGCGATTATATTTTACACATCCTCTCAAAGCTTCTGCCAAGGCTTTCGATTCATTCGTCCCGATATTTTCAGTAAAATGGATAAGATCAACTTGATTTATTTTTGAAGACGGAGAGAACTCTTTTGTTCCGGCACGGGCATCTGATACCACCTTGTATTGATCCTTTTCAATAAGCTCATTGGTTTTCTTTGAAAATTCGACCAAGGCGGCCGGTACGGTCCCCTTCAGTTCTGCAAGATCAATGATGGAAAGGGTTGCCTGACTCTGCGGAGTTCTGGCCTTAACTTCCTTAACATAATCATCTATAAGTTTTTTTCCAAGGTCTACCGTTGATATGGAAGGATTCTTGGAAAGCTCGGTAATCCATCCTGTATAATGCCATCCTATTCCGGGTTCCACCTCTTCCGAGGCAATCATATAGTCGGAATAAGGTTCCAATACAATAGCCGTCTCCAGGGTAGCCATAAGACAGGCATCAAAACCGATCCAGTCAAATGAACAGCC
>CAYWXN010000124.1:0-5988 GCA_964462075.1 uncultured Ruminiclostridium sp.
TTAAACCCGATACCGTTCGATTTTAGGCTCGTTCCTGCATTAGAAGTCATAATCAGAATAGTATTCTCAAACCCGACAGTCCTGCCTGTGCTGTCAGTCAACCGACCGTCCTCCATAATCTGAAGGAGCATATTAAAAACGTCGGGGTGAGCTTTTTCGATTTCGTCAAGAAGCAGAACCGAATATGGTTTTCTCCTAACCTTATCGGTCAGCTGACCGCCCTGATCAAATCCTACATATCCGGGAGGAGCACCTATTAGCTTTGAAACGGTATGCTTCTCCATGTATTCTGACATATCAAGTCTTATCATGGCATCTTCACTGCCAAAAAGCTCTTTGGAAAGAACCTTGGCCAACTCAGTTTTACCTACTCCTGTGGGACCGACAAATATAAAACTCGGGGGCCTTTTCTTCTTAACAAAATCGGAACGGGTTCTTCTGATGGCTCTGGCTAAAGCGGAAACAGCCCTTTCCTGGCCTACCACTCTTTCATGAAGTCGTTCTTCAATCTTTAGGAGTTTGGATGCCTCAGTTTCTGAAATTCTTTGGACAGGTATTCCGGTCCAGTTTTCAACTACATAAGCAATATCGTCTACAGTAACATCTAAGGTTCCAAGCTCTTTCTCCAGTTCCTTGATTTTCTCTTGAAGCCTGCATTCTTCAACTTTATAATCGGCAGCTCTCTGATAGTCGTCAATTATAGCAGCCTTTTCCTTCAAGTCTTGAACCTTCTTCAGCTGATCTTTACATTTCTGCAATTCAACAGTTCCAATATTTTTCAGATTAACTCTGGAACCCGCTTCATCAATAACATCAATTGCTTTGTCAGGAAGAAATCTGTCGTGAATATATCGTGATGACATTTTTACGGCATTTTCAATTGCCTCATCCGAATAACGCACCTGATGAAAATCCTCGTAATATTGTCTTAGCCCCATAAGTATTTCGATACTCTCTTCTACCGTGGGTTCTCTGACCATTATCGGCTGGAATCGTCTTTCCAAGGCCGAGTCTTTTTCTATATGTTTACGATAATCCTCCAGAGTCGTGGCTCCGATAATCTGCACATCTCCTCGTGCCAATGCAGGTTTGAGGATGTTCGCGGCATTCATCGCCCCGCCTTCGGCTTCACCGGCACCCACGATATTGTGAACCTCGTCAATTACTAAGATTACATTTTTCTGTGCCTTTGCTTCGTCGATTATAGCCTTCATTCTGGCCTCAAACTGGCCCCTAAACTGTGTCCCGGCAACGATAGCAGCAAGGTCAAGAAGATAAATCTCCTTATCCAACAGCTTTACAGGCACATTGTTTTCAACTATGCGCAAAGCTAAACCTTCAGCTATGGCTGTTTTACCGACTCCGGGTTCCCCCAGAAGGACCGGATTGTTTTTTGTTCTACGGTTGAGAATCTGCACTACTCGTTCTATTTCTTTTTCTCTTCCTATAACACGATCAATTTCTCCTGATGAAGCTTTCTCATTAAGGTTAGTTCCGAAGGCATTAAGGTTTTTCCTCGGAGACCTGCCCTGCAATCTGGGCTCGGCATTCTTTGTTTGCTTCTGAGAAGGCTTTTCTGTGCCTTCTTTTCCTTCCTCCGCAGACGGACCGAATTTTGAGAAAGTGCTATTAATAAAACGCAGCATGGAATTACTGTCGTTTTCCTCCTCGTTATCTTCGGCAGGTATTTGTTCATTACTTTCCTGAGGAAGACTCTGTATAAAATCATCCATATTCATTGTGCCCAAGATATCAGCCATCTGGTTGTTTAAATTCTCAATATCTTCCTGAGTCATGCCTGATTGTGTAATCATTTGCTGCAATGGTGCTAAACCCTGTTTTTGTGTACAGGACATACAAAGACCCATGGGCTCGGCTTTTCCATCTATAACACGGGTAATAAATACAACCGCAACATTCTCTTTACAAACTGAACACTTCATCATCTTTCGAAAATCATCTCCTTTGCTCGCACAATGTCATTCATACGAAGTATCAATGAATTGGGTCCCTGACCGAAATCTTGGATTTCGATAAAAACAATGTCATTTTAATCATGCTTATAATTGATTATACCCAATAAATATATTATACCACAGGATAGGCACTTGAACAATAATACAGTTTGTCCTTCCCTTACCTTTAATATCTAATTTATTGTTCTTTTAAATACACACCATAAGAATCAAAAACCCGGCTGAGCCGGGCAATTATCGTTATTATTGCTCATATTCTTTTCATAACAGTAATCGCATTGCCCGTGCTGTTAAATTCCATACGATCACATAATTCGTTCACTATAAACAATCCTCTTCCCGACTCATTCATATTAGCCAAATTACAATCTATAAAATCGTCCAGCGTAAGGTGTTTTATTTTTATAGGTTTAATGCCACAGCCCTGATCCTTAACAGTTATTCCAAGAACATTGCTGTCCTCCTTAAGCCATATTTCCACACGGATTTTTTTGCTTTCATCGCACACATTTCCATGCTTTATAGAATTTTGCAGTAATTCACACAAAATAACCTTAATATCGAAGCATTTTTCCGAATCAAGCAAGAACCTCATCTTAAGCATATCTAAAATGTTTCTGACCTCATTACATACTAAATATGCATCGGTTGCAATATCTTTGCTATAGATTTTTGTATCATGGCTAATATCCACATGCATAACTATTGTTAACCTCCATAAACGAAAGGTGTAAATAAATATAACCTTTAGTTTTGTCAACTATAGAATATATACCCTGTTTTACTTCTTTAAAATCATTCTGAATTTTTCCAGTGTCTTTTTTTCTAAACGAGAAATATACATCTGCGAAACATGAAAATAATTTGCAATCTCTTTCTGCGTATTATTTTCAAAGAAGCGAAGCCTTATGAATTGCTTTTCTGTATCGTCGAAATTGTGCATAGCCTTTTCTAAAAAATCACGATTGTTTATCTTTTCAAAGGTATCATCCTCTTCACCTACTGTTTCGTGAAGCTCAAGATTGTCCTCATCAAATACAGACTGGTCAAAGGACTGTATATTATAAACATTCCATGATTCAATAATCTCAAGAACTGTTTCTTCTTTCATATGAAGATACTCGGCTATTTCATCTACTTTGGGAGCTCTTTTATTCTGCTGCATCAGGTACTCCCTTGCCTGATTGACCTTTTGATAGACTTCATATATACGTCTTGGTACACGAATAACTGAAGCCTTATCTCTAAAATAGCGTTTAATCTCACCAATTATTGTAGGTGTAGCAAAGCTGACAAATTTAACTTCCTCAGAAGTGTTAAATCTTTCAACAGCATTAATCAGAGCAACACACGCCACCTGATAGATGTCGTCACAGTCAACTCCACGGTTTGTAAATTTCTTTGAAATGATGTCGGCAAGATACATAAACCTTGATACTATTTGATTTCGAATTTCAACATCCCTGTTTATGTAATATAATTCAAATAATTCTTTTTCGGACTGTTCATCAGTCCTTATTACCTCAGCCTTCCTGCTCATTTTAAACTGCCTTTCCGAGCTTTTTAACTATTGTAATCACAGTATTGCCTTGTTTTTCGATCTCAATCTCGTCCATAAGAGAGCTTATAATTGCCAAGGCAAATTTATCCTCCTCATTGTTAAACAGTTCAGGAATACTCTGATCTGGAATCTTAAATGTTATTGAAATTCCATCATCGAGGCATAGGAAATCAACATTTACTCTGTCTGTACCTGACCTCTTCTCAATAAACTTGCCTAATATCTCAGACAATACTACTTTTATATCCTCAATAGTGTCAATATCAAAACCCATTCTACTGGCTATACCCGAAGCTGTAAGGCGTGTAATACTTACATATTCCGCTTTTAGTGGAATGAGCATAGATATCGTATTCATATTATTCATTATTTAGACCTCCTCGATAATAAACACCTTATCCAGACCGGTAATGCGAAATAGTTTACGTACCGTACTTCTGGGGTTTCTTATTATTATGTTGCGGTCCTTTTCTCTGACACGCTTTAATGCACCAACTAAAATTCCGAGCCCCATACTGTCTATATAGGATAAATCTCCGCAATCTAAGATAATATCCTGCTGCACATCGTTAATGGATTGATAAAGACTGTCTTTAAAGTCGGGAGCCGAATAGATGTCGATTTCACCCTTAATCGCAATTCGAACACTTTGCCCTTCGTTGCTCTCATTACTTAACTCAAACATTTTAAACCTCCAAAAACTTTCGTTCATATCATTCTAACAATTTTCTTGCAAAAGTTATAGTATTATTCAAATTTTCTCCTGAATATCCAAATGCCAGAATCATACGTTCGCCTGTAACTCCTGCTTCTCTGAGCATTTTGTTGTCGCTTATATCAATACCATAGAGTTCTTTATCATCTTCATTCCCGGTATCTGATTCAATAAATACAAAAAGATCCTCATTAAGCTTCATATCAATTCCAAGGCTGCTTATGTCCCCAAGCACTTTTTCAACAGGTATGAATGCACCTAGTTTTGAAAGTTGCATAAATTTATCCTCATCTAAGATAAAGATATCATTATTACCTGCCATCAGTTCAACAGTTAATTTTGTTTGCATACTCATTTCAATCTCAGAGTTCTCGCCATCTGTAAGATATATATTTTGAACCTGGGAATTGATTGACCCATCGGTTCTTATTGATATCTCCTCCTCAATTACCTGGGCATCACTGATATACAGATTTCCTCCGATAATAATTTTTAAATTCGGCTCAACCCTGTTAGCCAAAGAATTTATGGTTAAGACAATCACTGCAACAACCAGTAATATAGCGATCATATGCCATTTGTAATAGTATATAAAATTTCTGGCTTTTTCTTCATCCACTTTAAGAAGTTTAAATATGGGATTGGGATGCTTCTTGCGGAGTTCTTTTTTCTTTTCTTCATTTGCATCTGTATAAGTTATACCGCTTAAGGTTTTGTAAGCATTCTCTGCATCTTCGATGGTATAGCCTCTATTGTCTTTACCACCATGTATAAACTTCTTATATAGAACCGCTATTCTGTTATCAATTTCCTCTTTGGAAACATCCTCTTTTAATTCAAGAATCTCCAGTGCCTTCTTCTTATCCATACCTTAACCTTGCTTATTCTTTATCCTTAGGCTTCATCGTAGGGAATAACAGAACATCTTTTATGGAAAAAGAATCGGTCAAAAGCATTATAAGTCGATCGATACCGATTCCCAGCCCCCCGGTAGGCGGAAGTCCGTGTTCAAGTGCCAACAGATAATCATCATCCATCATATTGGCTTCTTCATCCCCGGCCTCTCTTTTCTTTACTTGGTCTAAAAAGCGCTCCTTTTGGTCAATTGGATCATTTAACTCCGAATAAGCATTTCCAAACTCACGCCCGGTAATAAATAATTCAAAGCGCTCTGTTAATTCAGGCTTTTCAGGCTTGCGTTTGGTGAGAGGCGAAACCTCCACGGGATAGTCAATTATAAAGGTAGGTTGAATTAAATTCGGCTCGGCAAATTCTTCAAACATCATGCTTAAAAGTTCGCCTCTAACCGGATTGCCTTCCAGATTCAAACCCTTTACTCTTGCAGCATTTCTAGCCTCTTCATCTGTCTTTATCTCGTCAAAATCCACCCCGGCATATTTTAATACTGCCTCAGCCATAGTAAGCCTTGACCACGGAGGCGTTAAATCAATCGCTTGGCCTTGATACTCTATTTTCATAGTACCCAGAACCTCTTGAGCAACAGTTGATATTAAGCTCTCAGCCAGCTCCATCATGCCATGATAATCGGTATAAGCTTGATATACCTCCATCATTGAGAATTCGGGGTTATGCTTTATTGACATGCCCTCGTTACGGAACATACGACCCAGTTCGTAAACCCTCTCTAGGCCGCCAACGATCAGGCGCTTCAAATATAGCTCCGGAGCTATCCTTAAATACATGTCTATATCCAAAGTGTTGTGATGAGTAATAAA
>CAYWXN010000125.1:0-5927 GCA_964462075.1 uncultured Ruminiclostridium sp.
TATTTTCCATAGTATTAATGCTGCATCCTGTGCATAGATATAGTTGTTATAGATCAAATAATATCAATAAAAATTACTAATCAGACCTCTAGGTTTAACAGGCAAATTTTCCGCATAAAGATGAGAAACGTCCCCGAAGCCCAAACAACGTGGAACAGCCCAGGTAGAGGATCTTTCTTCAAACAGTATTGTTGACACCGAGCTTGTGGCAGGCCAAAAGCTTGACCACATAATATTAGTGGGTATGGCAAGAAGCTGAGAAAGCCAAGCTAAACCCAATGCCGCGTGTGCAAATACAGCAATTTTATCGCTGTTTTGTTTTTCTATTCGGTAAAGATGATCTTCCTTTTTATATCCATGCTGAGCAAAGAAAAGGTCAGATTGCTCATTAATATTTTCCAATATTTTTAATAACCCCGGATCGTTGTATGGGGCTCTTAAAAACCAGTTGTCATGATACTCGCCTTTTTTGATGGAGCGGGCTACCTCACCCGGAACATTGAAAACATGCGTCTCGCCCCACCCTTCCAATTCTAGATAATAATATATTTCCTCTGTCCATTCCAGTAATTTTGGTTCTATCCCCGTAAGCTCGGCGGTGTAGCTCATAGTTTCACGTGCCCTACCTAGCGGTGAGTGGTAGATTTTATCTATACCCTCTTTTTTGAGTCGCTTTGCAAGAGCTTTCGCTTCAAGTATTCCGGCAGGGGTAAGAACATCCTTTTCATAGTCGGGATCCCCGTGTCGAATTAAATATAATCGCATTAATAAACTCACTCCTGTTGGTTTTTGTATCTTAAAACAAGTGTTATTAAATTTATTATACAATAAATAGATTTAAAAAGGTGCTCTTTAATGACCGTCCGGCTAAAACAGATAGCAATAAATGGCTATGAATAACATATGGTATAATAATTAATGAAATGAACCTTTTTTATTTTACGGTGTCAAATTATATAGAAGAGATAAGGAGGAGTCCGATATGAATAACTTTATTAAAAAGTCAAGCAACTTATTTAAGAAAAAATTTATGACATTGTCCTTGCTTCTTATTGTCGCATTTATATTTACATCATGTGGATCTAGTGGAACAGCTTCAGCACCTTCTATGAAAGGTTCTTATAATGAAAGCGTGAGCTATGACAGCGAATACGCCCCGGAGGCTCCCCAAGTTGCACCCGCTGCTCCCGCTGAGCCCCAGTATGATGGTGAAAATGGCCTTGGCGAAAGTGATGTATACAAGGAAAAGGCTTCTGCTGATAACATAATGAGCCAGCGTAAGGTTATCATGGACGGCGATGTTTCTCTTGAAACATTGGATTTTGATGATTCTGTCAACGCTATGGATCAGATGATAAAAGATTTCGGAGGCTTTGCCGAGGCTAGAAATGTAAGAGGTAAAAGCAAAAATTCAAAATCCTTAAGATCTGCCAGCTACATAATAAGAGTCCCGGCTGAAAGCTTTGAATTGGTACTTAAAAGCATGGGGAGCATAGGAACAGTTTTAGAATCATCTTCGAAAGGAACCGATATCACCGATCAATATTATGATGCACAAACCAGAATAAAAACCCTAAAAGTTCAGGAACAAACCCTCTTGGACATATTGGCTAAGTCAACAAAACTGGAGGATGTCATTACCCTTGAAAGCAGGATTGCCGAGGTTCGTTATGAGGTTGAGAGTCTAGAAAATACAATCAAAAACTACGACCGATTAGTTTCATTCAGTAGAATAAATGTTTACATTCAAGAAGTAGATGATGAGACTGAAACAAAGCCGGATCCTGAGACTCTGGGTGAAAGAATTTCCACCACATTTGCCGAATCAGTAGACAATTTCAAAAGAGGCTTTGAGAATTTCCTGGTATGGCTTGTATATTCATGGATTAATATAATTTTATTCTTAATCATAGTGGGAATCGCGATAATTATCATTAAAAAGAGCAAGAAACGATCAGCAAAAAAGGCTGCCAAAAAGGAAGAGACAGTTAACGAGGAAAGTAAAGATAAATAGACCTTTATTAGTCTAAAATCAACATTAAGAGGCTGCTTCAAAACTTGGGATGTGTTATTCGCTTAGGAGAATGACCGAAGTCATCTTATTAATTACTATAGATGAAGTCCGATTTTGAAACTGCCTCTTTCTTGTAGTTTAAACTTGCATGTAAAAAATCCCCCGGAGCTGGTTTTTCACATATTTTTCTGTAAGATTCCCGCGTAATGTGTTTCAAGATCTCATTTTGGGGTAATTATAATTGTTAATATTATTTTCAGCGGTAAATGTGTTTACGGGGGACCTCATGGAGAGTTTGACCAAATCTTTTAAACATACTCGAAAGTATATTATCTCAATTATTGTTTCATTGATTTTTGGAGTATTTGCAATTATTTATACAAATACCTACCTTAATGATATGGTTGAACGATCATTAATTGAAATTGCAGAAATGGGTGCCAAGAGTGTTGAACATAAGATTAATTGGAATTTAGAAAGGCTTAAAATTCTATCAAGATTAGAAATAATCTACAGCGATAAATACTCAATTGATGATAAGATAAATTTTTTGAAACAATCAGATGAGGCAAATGATAATATCGAGCTTGCGTATATTACAGCAGAAGGCTTGCTGTACGATGACTCTGGAAGGGAATTCAATGTAAGCCATGAAAAATTTTTCATAGAAGCGATGCAAGGTAAGGAGTCTATTGAGAATACAAGCATTCAATTTTTTGAGGGAATTCCTTCAATAATTTTTACAATCCCTGTTATCAATGAAAAAAATACAAAAAGCTTTGTATCTATAATATCTTCAATTGAGGATTTATGCTCAACGGTTGAAGATATTACGTTTGGCAAAGAAGGCTATGGATATATAATCGACTCGGAAGGAGTTATAGTTGCTCACAATGACAGAACTCTTGTTAGAGATGAAGTCTTATCCATAAATGCTGCAAATTATAATTCCAAACACAAAAAATTGGTAGAAATAGAAAAAAGGATGATGCAAGGTGAGACAGGAGCGGGTTCATATTTTTATAAAGGTCAAAAAAAGATAACGGGTTTTACAAAAATTAATAGTGTTCCATGGGTTTTTGCTGCTGCTGCTCCCACAACAGATGCCTTCAGTGAAACAAACCCTATTATTATTGTTGTTTCCTTGGCTGTTTGTGCCTTTAGTTTATGCTTAATACTTATTAATTTCTATTTTGTGGCTCTTAACAGAAAAATAAAAAGAGAAGAGAGAACGCTAAGAAACGCTGTTGATACAGCTAATATTATTATTATATCTTTTCTGGATGACGGGGTTATTTTAGAATTCAATGTAAATGCCGCTGAAAAGCTGGGATATGATCCAAGTAGAATTATAAAGACCTTCCGTATTTATGATTTACTTTCTCCAGAAGAACAAATTAAGCTAAAAAATACACTTGAAGCACATAAAGATGGCTTAATAAAGGAAAATTTTGAAATCAGTATTATAACCGAAAACGGTTCGAGTGAATATTTTCTTTTTAATGTCAATATTTTGGATAAGGAAAGCCCCTCACCGGTTTACGAGCTAATGGGTATTTGTATAACTGAACGTGTAATGTCAGAGATTAAAATGAAGGAAAAGCATGAGGAACTATCCGAGGTTTATGAAGAATTAGCGGCATCAGAAGAAGAACTTAAGGACCAATTGGAAGAGCTGATAAAACAGAAAATGCTTCTAGTAGAAAAGGACGAAAGGCATAATCTGATAGTCGATGCCACAAATATAGGTATTTGGGATTGGGATGCGGCAAATGATACATATTTCTATTCTCAGAGATGGTATGATATTTTAGAAATTGAAAAGGATAAAATTGAAGGAGCAGAAAGTGCATATAGACTCAATACAATTCTGGAAGAGGACATAGGAATCCCCGAAAAAGCTTTATCAGATTGTATTAATCAGCATAATACATATTATGAATGTGAATATCGGATAAAAACTCCAATTGGCGGGATTAAGTGGATTTATGAAGTGGGTAAAGCGATATATGATAAAAGAGGCAATCTGATAAAAATGGCCGGAGCCTACGCCGATAATACTTTAAAAAAGCAATCGGAGGAGAGAATTCACAGGCTTGCTTATTATGACAGCCTTACCGGATTGCCAAATCGCAGTATGCTAACCGAAAAATTTTCTGAAATTAACAATAATCCTGAACAAAAAATAGCTATAATCATTGTTGATATAGATAATTTCAAAATGATAAATGACTCATATGGCCATGATGTCGGAGATAAGCTTTTGGTTGAGGTTAGTGAGAGAATGAAAAACATGAATACCAAAAATTCTTATATAGCAAGAATGGCCGGAGATGATTTTTCTCTTATGGTATGGGACTATGAGGATGAAAGTGAGCTTAGTATATTAGCAGAGACATTAATAAACAGGATTGAGGGTATGGCGCTTATTGAGAACTATAACATAGCTGTTGATGTAAATATCGGAATAGCTCTTTACCCTAAGGATGCCAATAGCTTTGATATCTTATATAAGAATGCGGATACCGCAAAATTTAAGGCAGATGAGAAAAGAATTAAATATGCTTTTTATAATCAGGAAATGAACGATGCAATTTTAGAAAGGTTGAATCTTCAGAACAGTCTAAAGGTGGCGTTGGATAAAAAAGAGTTTATCCTATATTATCAACCACAATACCGTTCGGCGGACAAGAAAATAATGGGGTTTGAAGCTTTAGTGCGCTGGAATAGTGAAAGCATGGGACTGGTTTCTCCGGCAAAATTTATCCCTATAGCTGAAGAAACGCACCTAATAATCCCTATAGGCGAATGGATAATGGAAGAAGCAGTTAGATTTATTAAAAAACTTCATCAACTTGGGCATACCGAGTTAATAATGTCTGTAAATATTTCAGCTATTCAGTTTGTTCAAAAGGATTTTTCGGAATCTGTGATAAGAATTTTGAAAAAATACGATTTACCGCCTCAAAGCTTGGAACTTGAGATTACAGAATCTGTTATGATGAAGTCGATGGAAAATGTAATCAGTAATATAAACAGAGTTAGAGAAGTGGGGATTCCTATTGCATTGGATGATTTTGGGACAGGTTATTCCTCTTTGAATTATTTGACCAAAATTCCTATTAATACATTGAAAATAGATAAAAGCTTTATTGATGATATCGGTCTGAAAAAGGAAAGAAGTATTTTAATCGAATCCATCCTGGATATAGGACGCAGACTGGGTTTAAGCATTGTAGCTGAAGGCGTGGAAACCGAGGATCAGTACAGTTACCTTTTGGAGCGCAACTGTGAGCGAATTCAGGGGTATTTTTTCAGCCAACCGCTATCGGAAGATAAGGTAATGGATTTAATTGCTTAGTCATTGACATGCTCTGTTGATTTATGATATATTAATTGGGCTAATGAATTAGCATGACGGATATATAGAAATAGAGAAAAAGCGTGTAAGCCCTAAAATATGAAAGTCTTGGAAGGAGGCATTCTTCGAAATGTCTGATATGAAAAAAGATAGAGGCCCCAGAAAGGGTAGTAGCAACGGCGAAGGTAAAATGGGCGGCCGTGGCGGCATGAGAAGGGCTAAACGTAAAATATGCCAGTTCTGTGTCGATAAAATAACAGATATTGATTATAAGGATTTAATGAAGACCAGAAAGTTCCTGTCGGAAAAGGGAAAAATTCTTCCCAGAAGAATTTCCGGATGCTGTGCAAAGCACCAGCGCCAACTGACAGTGGCTATCAAGAGAGCCAGACACATTGCTTTATTACCTTACACAACTGACTAACTAAACTAACAGCCTATAGATAGTAATCTATAGGCTGTATTTCAATCATTTAGAGTGATTTTGTCATTGCTATGAATACACCATGTGGAACCTTTAGCCAATGTAATGCAATTACAGCGGCTGTAGCC
>CAYWXN010000126.1:0-5252 GCA_964462075.1 uncultured Ruminiclostridium sp.
CTCCTGAGTCACGAATGTCGCGAATATATTTGAATACATTATTTATGATGATAGGAGCAAGTCCCAGGGACGGCTCATCAAGGAGCATGATTTTAGGATGAGACATCATGCCGCGTCCGATAGCAAGCATCTGCTGTTCTCCACCTGAAAGTGTTCCTGCGTATTGGTTGGCCCGTTCCTTTAATATGGGGAAAAGCTCAAAGGTCTCCTCGAGCTTTTTTTGCAATGCGCTGCCCGAAAAGAGATAGCCTCCTACAAGAAGATTTTCTCGTACTGTCATTCCTGAAAATACTTTTCGTCCCTCCGGGACATGTACAACACCACGCTTTACAATATTATTTGAACGAAGGCCGACTATTTCCTCATTAAAAAGCTTAATGCTCCCATTCTTCGGCTTAACAAGTGCTGAAATAGTACGAAGCAATGTGGACTTCCCTGCACCATTAGAACCAATAATTGAAACGATCTGACCCTTTTTTGCTTCGATTGAGACATCAATCAGTGCTGTCACATGACCATAGTTAACACTTAAATTTTCTATTTGCAGTATAGTTTCACTCATATCAGTCGTCCTCCCCAAGATACGCACATATGACATTTTGGTCATTTTGCACTTCTTTCGGCGAGCCAATACAAATTGTTTTGCCGAAGTTCTGAACATAGATTATCTCCGATATGGTCATGACCACTTCTAAACGATGTTCTATCAGTAAAATAGTAATTCCGCGTTCTTTTTTAATGTTATATATTAGTTCAGTAAGGTCATTGACTTCTTTTGGATTAAGTCCTGCGGCAGGTTCATCAAGAAGTAGCACCTTAGGATTTGAAGCTAAGGCACGTGCTATTTCAAGACGACGCTGCAAACCGTAAGACAAGTTTTCCGGGTACTCCTCAGCATATTCAGCAAGGCCGACCCATTCAAGTGCATCCATGCAGCGCTTTTTACCTTCTTCTTCCTGTTTCCGTCTGCGTTTTGTAAAAAATGCAGCATCAAGAAGATTATATTTTGCTACAGGATCAAATGTAGTCATTACATTTTCAAGACAATTTAGGCCTTTAAAAAGGCGGATGTTTTGGAATGTTCTTGATAAACCTAAGAGAGCAATTTCATGCTGCTGCTTTTGGGTTATGTCTATGCCATCCATGACAATCCTTCCGGCATCGGCGGTATAAATACCGGAAATAAGATTAAATATTGTTGTTTTACCTGCACCATTAGGGCCAATAATTCCAACGATTTGATTGCTGTCTGCCTTCATTGAAAAATCTTCAACAGCACGAACGCCACCAAAATTTTTGCTTACATTCGAAAGTTCAAGCACACTCATTTTATGCCCTCCTTCCCTATTGTAGCCTTTTTCTTTTTAACAAACAAATTTGTTACTTCCCAACTGCCGAACAGTCCATCCGGTTTAAAGTTCAGTACTATGAGTACTAATGCAGAATAAGCGAGCATACGGTATTGCTGTACCGAACGAAGCATTTCGGGGAGCAATGTGAGTAGGAATGTTGAGAAAATAGACCCTGTAAGGCTATTAACACCACCAAAAAATACCATAATTACCCACTCTCCTGACTTACGCCAGTTAAATAGTGTTGGGTCTGCATACTGGATAAAGAAAGCATACAGACAACCTGAGATTGAAGTTAGTGATGCAGCTATAAGGAACGAACGCATCTTAACTTTATACACGTCAATACCCATTGATTTTGCCGCAAGCTCATCTGTACGAACTGCGATAGCCTGTCGCCCATACTTTGATCGCCGAAAATTTGCTGCAAAAAATATTGCAAGAATTACAAAAATAATTACAAGCCCAAGATTTGTATGCTTGGGTATACCTGTAAGACCCATAGATCCGCCTGTAATACCTACTGATTGGTTTATAACAGCAATAATTGCTTCACCAAACCCAAGCGTTACAAGGGCAAGATAGTCACGTCTAAGACGCATGATAGGATAGCCAATACAATAACCAATGAGAATTGCCGCTACAACAGCTGCGAGAATACATACTGCAAATGGCATGTCAAGACGCTTTGATAACAGTCCGCCGGCATAAGCTCCTACAGCCATAAAAGCTGCTTGTCCAAGTGAGAACATGCCTGTCAAACCTGTAAGAATATATAAACCGCAGACTGTGATGCAGGTAATAAGCGTAAATGTAATAATGGAAGTTATAAACATATTCGCACCCCCTTAGGCTTTCTCTGTTACGATGACACCGGCAATGCCCTGTGGACGAACCAATAGGAATGCAAGCATAATCGAGAAGGTTATAACCGGTGACCACCCGGAACCTATGAAATAAAGCAGAACATTTTCTGTGATTCCCAGTAAGAATGCACCTATAACCGCACCTTGAATACTACCGAGACCACCTATGACAGAAGATATAAAGCCTTTGATGGCGATTTTACTACCCAACTGTGCTGTTAGCGTGTATGTTATTCCCAAAAATACACCACCAAGACCTGACATTATTCCCGCAAGCATAAATACTATCTGAATGGCTCGAAATACGTCAATGCCCATTAGAGATGCCGTTTCACGGTCAAATGACGTTGCACGTATAGCTCTGCCAAATTTTGTCTTATTTAAGAAAAAGAAAAGGATTCCAAGCGCTATAAGAGCAAAGATAAGCATATAAACGTCAACTGTTGAAACGACCAGATTTTTTTCCTTGCCGAATCTTATGACGAGTGATTTAAAGAAACGCGGATAAGATATAAATTTAGAACCAACTGTAATAACTATAAGCTGCTCTAGAAATACACCCCATGTCAAGGATGAAACGAAAAAATAAAAAGTAGAAGAACTTCTTTTTGTTATTGAACGGAACGCAATGAATTCGCCTACGAGGCCGACAAGAGCGCCGCCAAGCATGGCGAAAATAAGTGTACCATAGAGTCCAAGATTAAATTTCACAGCGGCAAAATAACCGATAAATGCGCTGATACTAATCATTGATCCATGAGCAAAGTTTGTGAACTTAAGTATCGAGAATACTAGGCAAAAACCGACAGCTACAAGTGCATAAACAGCTCCAAGTGATATTCCGTTAAACAGAATCTGGAACATATTGTTCTCCCTCCTAAAGTAAAATACAGGGCTGCCTTCAGTTATAAAAGGCAGCTCTGTCTTAGACAAAGGACTTATAAAAATTCTGTAATAAGCTATCAAGCCTTTGCCTTAGTATCTAATATTATATCAAATTAATTCATCATATTAATAAGATACAGGTTCAGCAGTATAAGCCTTAATAGGAATATTTTCACCATTTTCGATTTTGTGAATAATCATCTCTAGACCTGAAGGTTGGTGTGTTTTAGGATCGATTGTAATCGCACCGGTAAGTCCAGGATAATCTTTTAGATTTTCCATACCTTTGCGGATTGACTCAGTATCCTCTGCTCCGGCTTTAATAACAGAAGCAATTGCACCCATCATGTCGTAACCTACGCAGAATTTGTTAATCTGGTTAGGCTCGTCGTTGCCTGTGGCTGCACGGAATTTATCAACTACTGCAACAACATCAGGATCATCAAGCTGAATATTTGATACAAAATAAACATTATCTGCCTCAGGGCCAGTTAAGGTGTTGAAAGGAGGAGCGGAATCAAGACCGTTAATCATAACTCCATCATAACCTAAACCACGGGCTTGCTGAGTAATAGCAACAAGCTCACCTGTATAGTTCGGTGCAAATAACATATCCATATCGCTGTTCATTAATTTTGTAAGCATGGTTTTGAAGTCTGTGTCGCCGGCTTGGAATGACTCAACAGCAACAATTTCACCGCCATTAGCTTTAACATATGCCTCAAAAGCATAGTAAAGTGAATATGAATAAGAGTTATCAGAACGATAAAGTACACCAAATTTCTTATACTTTAAATCATTAATAGCAAACTTAGCCATAAGTGCGCCCTGAAGGTCACAAGAAGGCTGCATAAGGAACATGTAGTCCCATGGGGCTCCTGTGCCTGTCTCGCCCTGACGGGTTACACGGTTGTCCATACCCATAAGAATAACAGGTACTTTTGTTTCCTGTGCAATCGGAGCAAACGCAATACCGATGTTTGCCTGGTGAGGTCCGATTACAGCTATAGCGCCCTCGGAAACGAGACGATTGTATGCGTTAATACTCTCATCAACATTAGCCTTGCTATCATACTCGATAAGCTTAATTGGACGTCCGTTAATACCACCGGCATCATTGATGTTTTGTACTTGCCAACGGATACCTTCAGCTATCATAAGACCCATAACAGATGTTTCACTGCTGATGTCCTGAATAGATCCAATAATATATGGCTCTGCATTCGGTGCTCCGCTTGGAGAGGGTTGACTGCTTTCAGAAGGCTTGCTACTTGCAGTAGGTGTTGGTGATACAGGTTGATTACCGCAAGCTGCAATACTCAATGCAAAAGCAAGTATTAGAATGATTGATAGAATTTTCTTCATTTTTTTCTCCTTTCATATGTAGGTACATATCTATATGGTTGGACTCCCAACCGTTTCTTTTACGCCTAACGGCGCAAAATACAAAGTTAATTAGTCGAAATGCTCATCGTTAGTATCGAATGTCGGTACGCAAACATTGAGAATGGTCAGTTCGCCAACAGCCCGGTGACGTGTTCCTTTGCAAATCTTTACTGTATCATAGGGCTTTACGGGAACCATTTCACCGTCAAGTTCTATGAACCCCTCACCCTCAAGAATGGTATAGAATTCACTAAAAGTGTTATGATAATGTACTTTTGCATCTTTACTCACCTTTAAAAAATGAACAGATGCATCACGTTCCGGCAACTCAGCAAAAGCACGTTTTGTAGTACCGCATGGACAAGAAATGGGTTCGAGGTCAGCAAATGAAATCTTATAATAACCAGGCATCGTGTACCTCCTTTTTATTTTATGATAGCATATAGGTAATGCGATGTATTTACATAAATCATTGTATGAATTGCACTAATTACAGGGGTGGTTTTACCTTTTATTGTATAATATTACCGTTATATATTAACCATTATAACTTTTAATGTAATATTTTACCATTACCATAACCTAACCATTATTAGTATTAACTTACTTTACTTGATTATAGCCGGGTCAGGTACCGCAAGATCATATCTGCGACTTTCATGTGAGAAGGCAGTGAGCACCCAGAAATAAGCGTTACTCGAGCAAGGAAATGCCAGTGTTGGGTGATATCCTTTAGGAGCCATTACCATGTGCCCGCTTCTTA
>CAYWXN010000126.1:5262-5893 GCA_964462075.1 uncultured Ruminiclostridium sp.
ATGGCTAAAAAAGCGCGCCACAGAGTCCACTCCAAATAAGCGGCAGCTTCTGATTTGGGTACTTTTATAATATAATCGTCTCCTAGTTCCTTCTCTCTTCCGTTATTTACAACAAGCAAATTCATATTATTAAAGTCACCCGATTCGATATAGGGTACCTGTGCCCCTAGTTCGGTATCAAAATAGCAGTACACTTCCTCAAGATCTTTTTCATGTTGATGAGGTATCCAGCTTGTCCATCCGCCTTTGCTCCCCCACGAGATCCCGCACAGCAGCCGGGATGCCGGAGTTTTTGGATCAAGAGTGAAAAAGACTTCGCGTGCCATGGAACCGCTTCCATGAATCTGATGAATATCTCCCAAAGGCAGAGTTAAATCAAGCTTACGGAAGAACGGCTTTCCGAACCCTTCACAAGGAGCACAGGCCACATAAAACGTACAATCGGTTTTTGCCTTGAGCTTAGCTGAACAGTTGCCGGGAATATAAAAACTATCGAGTTTTTCCATAGAATATTTTTCATCGCCTATTTGAAGTGCACATTCTCCCGATACAAGCAGTACATTTATTTCCTTATCCTCCGACTCGAGTACGTGGTTCAAACCATGTGAAAGATTAATTCTAAAAATATTCG
>CAYWXN010000127.1:0-5887 GCA_964462075.1 uncultured Ruminiclostridium sp.
GTTTTGCAGTGGTAGCAGAAGAAATCCGCAAATTGGCTGAGGATTCCAAGAATACTGTTAATGAAATACAAGCAGTTGTAAAGGATGTTACGACTTCGGTGGAAGGTTTGGTCAATGATTCGAATAGAATTCTGAATTTTGTTGAGGGACAGGTCATCGAGGATTATAAAACGCAGGTACAGACCGGCGAACAATATAGTTCGGATGCAGACCAAATAGCCGAGCTGATGCAAAGCTTTACTGAAACCTCAAAGATGCTGCACGAATCTGTTGAGGGCATGATTCAAGCAATCGATGAAATCACAACCGCAGCATACGAAGGTGCGGAAGGCGCGACCAACATCGCAGAGAGATCAACATCAATTGTGAATAAGGCAGGCAGAGTGACCGAGCAGGCAAAACTAACCAGAGCAAGCTCTTTGGAATTGACTGACAAAATAAGTCAGTTTAGAATTTAATGTCCTTTTATATAGTACACTACTGAAGATAAAGATATATCCTGGTTAGTATCTGGTAGATAAACTTAAACCTGAAGTAGTGAGCCTCCCGAGTTATGTCATTTAAATGGCAAGTTTTCGTGGGGCTTTTTAAATTTTTAATAATGCTACTATTTTTTTAAATCCATTTCCTTCATCATCTTAATATATACCATGAGCTCATTTCGGGAGGATACATTCATTTTTTCATATATCCTCTTGTTGTGAGTTTTTATTGTATTTATACTCAAGTATAATTTTTCTGCAATTTCTTTTCCGTTATAACCCTCTATGTAAAGGTCAAATACAGCTCGCTCAGCAGGGGAGAGGGTCTTAATATTCTCGAGAAATTCCCTGAACATTTCTGTATTTTTAGCCGTCTCAACAGAATAATTGGTTTTATTCTCCTCTGTTATTATTTTGTTGTCTTGACGGGAAAGAAACTCCAATAAGTCATCGATTTCTGAGATATTTGTTTTCTCAATATTTGAGGGCTTTGTTTGCTTTACTTTATTGATGGTATCGGTAATTGGTTTAAGATAAAACTCACTGAACCAGAAAGATGCTGCAATTCCTATTAAAAATAAAATTAACAGCAGCAGAATGATCCTCTGGTTAATATTATCAAGTGCTCTTTCGTAATCATTTATAGGAACCATAACACTAACGACCCAACCTTCATCTATATAGGGTGAATCGTCGGAATAAAGTGATATGTTTTTATGCAACCCAATAAACTGATTAGACGAGCTAGAGTATTTTATAGGAAAGTTCGATTTTACCTGATAACGCAGCTTTGCGTCGGCAAGCTCATTTTTTACAACGGCAGGGTACTCTGCTGCCATAAAAGATGATGAGCAGTCCAATTCTTCATTTTCAGTCTTTGACAATAAGCTGAAAACAGTATCTGAAATATTAATATCAGGAATATAAGATAATTTAAAAAGTAATGAACTAACTTCAAAACCACACACTCCATATACTGTACCGTCTGAGGCTATCAGCGGGACCACACAAAGCATTACTCTGTCGGTGGTATTAGGTAATGCAATATTAGGACACCAATAATATAGCTTTGAAAGGGGTAATTCATTATTATTCATTGCAGTATTGATAGTTTTTGTAAAAAAGTCATCACCATTGATATCAAATTCCATAGCCCATTGAGAATGAATCAGGATATCATTATTTTTAGCTATATCGGTAGATCCCCGGAGCATATGTAAGTATGGTGACTCTAAATTTACTATATTTGGCTCCATGTTTCGGATGTATATACCTGCTTTTGAAAAATTCGCATTTTGAAGTTTAGGGTTTATTGTTCCGTCCAGAATAATAAAAACACCACTGCTTTTTGTACGTAAAAGTGCCGTAATTAATGTTTGGCATTCAAATCCCAAGAGCTCGTTATAAATATCAGGATGATATTTTAGATTGCTAATCAAGATATTTTTATCCTTTAATTTTTTTTCAATACTATTATTCAGAGCTTTGGCCAAATCTACACTTTTAACCGAAATACTTCCATAATCGGTATAAATAGCACTCTCGACATGGTTAAGTTCATTTTCAAATAGTGTTATTGCTTCTTTGTTACCAAGATTAAAAACACCGGAGACTAAAAGTATAACAAAAACAGCTGTTAATAAAGTTATTAAAAAAAGTACAGAAAAAACAATAAGACGCTGGCGTAAAGACCTACCTTCTGTGCTTAGATTTTTTCTTTTCTGCCAGAAATCGCGGTTAAAAAGCGTAAATTTATGAATGTCCAGTTGAATTCACCTCTGCTTAATTTTTCGAAACGAAGATTTCAAAAACGTTTTTTGACGCATTCTTAAAGGCTTCATCAGTTTCATTTGTATTCAGGAATGATAAATAATCAGTTCGTACATCTAACGCTATCTGTTTTATTCTTTCGTTATAGATCTTTTCCATAGAATCAAACTCATCAAAAACCGGGGGAATATAAAAATCATATTCTTTGTACATTGTAAAAGCAGTTTGTAAAAGCTTTTTAACGTTCTCATTGCTTACTTTATCAATGTTCTCGTCTATTTTGGTTTCAAATGCGTTTTTTGTTACCGGAAGATAGCCGGTTTCGGAGATGAATCTCATATTTTGTTCCGGTGCGGTGAACCATTTTAAAAATTGGGCGGATGCATATTCCTTTTGCTTTGTAGATTTTGTTACGATCATTCCACCACCGCGCTGTAATGCAATCTTTTTTCCACCTTTGAATATCGGATAAGGTAGGATCTCATATTCGACATTTTCTTTTGTGTTATCTTTATATGTAATAGTATTTCCGTAGAAGAGAATACCCGCGGTAGAGCCTGAGGAACAGACAATTTCACCGGTTTTTGCAAGATCAGAAGAATAGCCATTATAAATAGCAAAGCCACCTTTTATGGAAGCCTCAATATACGATTCCAATATTTTTTTATAATTATCAGAATAATTAATGGCTTCATTAACAATAAATTTATCGCCAAATTGATTCATTCCTACTTGTGCTACATTGAACCAGGAATCCGACGTGTAGAAGGACTTGCCATCATTCGGAATATCAGGAGTTTGAGAATCCGTCCATTCATAGTACTTAATTGCTGCTTCTGAAATACCTTCAAAAGTCGATAGGGAATCTATACTTATTCCTGTAGCATTAGAGAATCGTTCGAAGAGTGTCTTGTTAAGGAAGAGTACTTCTGTTGATTTTGCGGTAGGGAAAACAGCTAATTTATCAGATATTATTCCTTCTTCAATGAATCTAGGCAGGTATTGATCTAATTCTTCCTGAGAAAAATATTCTTTTAAGTCTACAAGCTTATCATTTTTCATTAGAATAAGAGCTGATTTTGGGTAGCCAGTTGTAATGTTTGGGAGCTCAGAAGAACCCGGGATCCCGTCGGCCGAAGCAAGAATCTTATCATATAGTGCAGAGGAGCTGGAAACAGAAGTAATATTAACAATAATACCTTGCTCTTTACCGAAAGTACCGTTATATTCATCGACTAAATCGTTCATTGATTCTTCCATTTGGCCGCCGTAATTATGCCATAATGTTATGATGACTGGTTCATTCGGGTTAAGAGGGCTGTTATTTCCGCACCCTGTAATAAATATTAATAAAAGTAATAAACAACTAATAATCTTTGTTGTTTTCATAATATTACCTCATTTTTTTCCTAAAATCACCCTTGGGGTGATTACATTCATGGTAATAAAAAATATAATCGAAATAGCAAAATAATTAATAGTGTTTTTCACAATATATTATACATTAAAAAGCGACAACATAAATGGTTCTCGCAAATATTTAACAAAAAAGAAAGGTTAAATGGCAATTATGGATAATAGTGTGGAAAGCTTTTATCCCAATAGATTTGATATATCCGCCGTAAAGGGTGGATACAGGGTCACATTTTATTGCAACGCCGGAGATAAAAATTATTCAGTAGAAGTATATGATTTTCAGACTATAGAGCAAGCAATAAAAACAGCATGGAATGAGTCTAAAAAGCATTTTAACCGTTGCCACCAATGTAGCGCTTGGGTATGTGATGAGCATTACAATGAAGATGTTATGAAGTGTATTTCTTGTCAACCAAAATAAGATTGAAAAAATATTTAGGAGGTTCTTATCAATGAAAAAAAGGTTATTGTCACTATTACTGGCTCTTACCATTGTTTTTACGGCATCTGTCTTCAGCTTTGCTGAAAGCATAAGCCCAACTACTTTAGAAGCACCGCAAAATGTAAATGTTTACTATGATCAGGACATTATGTTGCGATGGACTATACCTCAAACAATTGTAAATTTAATGGAAGGTGATTTGGACGGATCTATTTATTATTGTATTGATTGGAAGCTTAATGACGGCCCATGGCATTTTGATGTATCCAAAGTAACCAGCGGGACTTATGATATGGATGATGAAACTGAAGCTAGCTTTATTGGTTATGTAGGCAATTCATCATCAGATGAAAATAATGTACAAGAAGCATTTTTTACCCATTGGTCCTTTGGGTACGATACCGATGAAGCAATTGACCTTGCAAACAAAAAATATACATTCAGGGTGAGATTTGCTTTTGAAGGTTATGATATCGAAGAAGGCGATGATTTCATTATGTCACCGTATTCTAATGAAGTATCAATTGGCGGACCAAACCAAGTTCAACCACCAAAAGCTATTGATGCTCCAACAAATCTTAAGGCGGAATTAAAGTATAAAGAGGATGACAAACCGTATTTTGCTTTAAACTGGACCAATCCTGCATCAGTATCTAAAATTAACGAAGCATTTCCTATAGGTATTAAGGTTGACTTTAAGGTTGGAAACGGTCAATGGTATTCCGAAAAGGAGGGTCATGATTGGTGGGGAAAAGAATCCTACGGAACCAGTGTAGATTTTGATCCTATTGAAAAAGCATATGTGGACAATGTTGTAATAGAAGAAAATGATTATTATTTCAGAGTATTATATGTATATGAACCGGTTGAAAGCAATCGTGTAGTTTCTCCGTTTTCTAATATAGTGATGATTGGCACAACTGCCTATGAATCAGCTTCTTCCGGTCTTGTGCCAGAACTAGATCAAGCTGCTGAGCTTGGATTCATTACTGACAGCATAAGGGGCAAGATGAATGATCCTATAACTCGAGAAGAATTTGCCGAGGTTGCCGTAAATTTTTATGAAATAGTAACAGGTAAAAAGGCTGAATCTCATGCTACAAAAACCTTCACAGATACTACAAATCCTCAAATATTGAAAGCCTTTAATTTAGGAATAACAGTAGGGGTTGGCGATGGAACAAAGTTTGCTCCAAAGGACTATTTGCTTCGTCAGCAAATGGCTGCCATGATTACCAGGACCTTGACAGCTTGTTTTGAGACTGTTACACCTGATTTTATTGCAAATGATGTTAAGAGTGTTGCTAATTTTAAAGATCAGGCAGGTTTTTTAGCATATGGAATAAACCCTGCTAAGTTTATGGCAAAATATAAAATTACATTGGGAGATGGCAAAGGCAATTTTGGTCCGAATGATAACTGCTTACGTGAACAGGCTGTAGCATTCTTGCTTAGGTCATACCTATATAAAGATCAATATATGGTAAAGTAATCAATCATTCCCCCTAGTTTGATTGATTGGCTTAAGATGCCCGAGTATTACTCAGGCATCTTTTTTATTCTATATCTATGCATTTCAATAATGTACCACACTGTTTTATTGACAAGGCACGTAATAAGCTTTAAACTATTTTAATAGTGATTTTTTTGCCAAAATTACTTTGGAATTTATAGATTATGAAGGAGTAACACAATATGGCTAAAGTGACATTTAGGGAAGAACGCTGCAAGGGTTGTGGCTTATGTATTGAAGTTTGCCCTAAGAAAATCATTGTTG
>CAYWXN010000128.1:0-2497 GCA_964462075.1 uncultured Ruminiclostridium sp.
CGAGTCGGTATTACTGATAGAGTATTTTCTTGCAACATGAGCAACCAGTCGTAAATTATGCTCAATTAGTATATTACGGGCATTTTCATCACCTTTTCTGCATTCATCTACGTATTTTTGCTCTTCTTGACCGGCAAGAGGCTGAGGAAAGGATTGAGGGCATGTTATAAAGCCGGCTAAAAAGTATTGTGACAAAAATCCGGCAGCTAGTGTTTGTAAAGCGGCAAAAACCATATTATACCTCACATCCATGGTCCATATTAATATATGCAGTAATTAAAAATATTGCTACTGTGAAAAAAGAGTATAAGTAATACTATTTGCATAAACTTGATTTTTATCTTGCAAAAATATATGCTATAAGAAAAGGAAAAAGACAAATTAGAGGTGTTTTATGGATAACTTGATAGATAATTTGAAGGAAAGATACTCTACGTTCAGCAAAGGACAAAAATTAATTGCACGTTTTATTATAGATCACTATGATAAAGCATCTTTTATGACTGCTGCGAAATTGGGCGAAGAGGTTGGAGTGAGCGAATCAACGGTTGTTCGCTTTGCCATAGAGGTTGGTTATGACGGATATCCCAAGCTGCAAAAGGTTTTGCGCGAGGTCATAAAGAGTAAGCTGACATCAACTCAGAGACTGGAAGTATCCTCGTCACAGATAGATTCTGAGAGCGTCCTTAAAACCGTCCTTCAATCTGATTTGAATAAAATACGCATTACGCTTGAAGAAGCTGACCCTAATAACTTTAATTCAGTAGTTGAAGAAATTCTGAATGCGAAAAAAATATATATCCTCGGTGTAAGAAGCTCGGCAGCATTAGCAAGTTTTCTGGGCTTTTATTTTAATCTTATATTCCAAAATGTGCGCCTGGTGCACACCACCAGTGTAAGTGAGATGTTTGAACAGATAGTTAACGCAGGAGAAGGCGATGTGGTATTAGGAATAAGCTTCCCTCGTTATTCCAAACGGACATCTAAAGCAATGGAGTTTGCCAGACATCAGGGAGCCACTGTCATAGCCATTACTGATAATGAGGCTTCGCCTCTTGCAAAATGTTCAAATTATTCTCTTTTTGCAAGGAGCGATATGGCTTCTTTCGTAGATTCCCTTGTAGCACCGTTATCAATGATAAATGCACTCATTGTTGCTATCGGTTTAAAACGCAAGAATGCGATTCATAATACCTTCGAAAAGCTTGAAAAGCTGTGGGATGAATATGATATTTATGATAAAGGGGATAATCACAGTAAGCTGAGACATGATTAAATGATGACCGGGGGATTATACTACCGATGGCAAACAAAGTAGGAATCATAGGAGCGGGAGCGGCAGGTCTTATTGCCGCTGGAAGAGCAGCTTCATTAGGTAATGATGTAAAGGTTTTTGAAAAGAACAAAAACGTCGGTAAAAAGCTGTTGATAACAGGAAAAGGCAGATGTAATATTACGAATGATTGTTCTTTGGACGAGCTTATGGCTAATATACCCGGAAATGGACGTTTTCTTTATTCCGCCTTTAATAAGTATAACAATCGTAATATTATGGATTTCTTTGAAGACCTTAATGTTCCGGTGAAAACCGAGCGCGGCAACAGAGTATTTCCTGTTTCAGACAGATCCCGGGATGTTGTTAATGCTCTTTTTAACTATACTCAAAGTCAAGGTGCTCAGTTTCTGTTTGAAGCATCAGCAAAGAAAATAATATGTGAAGATAATAAAGTTAAAGGAATACTGCTTAGGAATAATGATTTTTATGAGTTTGATTCGGTTATTTTAGCTACAGGAGGAATCTCATATCCGATGACAGGCTCTACCGGTGAAGGTCATAAAATGGCAGCAGAATTGGGTCATACAGTGACAGAGTTAAAACCTTCGCTTGTACCATTGGAGATTGTTGAAAGCTGGGTGCAACAACTGCAGGGACTGACTTTAAAAAATGTTGGTCTTACAGTATTTGATAACAGAGAAAACAAGGTTTATTATGAGCAAGGAGAAATGCTGTTTACACATTTTGGTGTATCGGGGCCTTTGATTTTAAGTGCCAGCCGTCATGTAATGGAATGCGGCTATAGCGGAGCGAAATTATTAATTGATTTAAAGCCTGCGCTTGATGAAGAAATACTGGACCGGCGTCTGCAAAGAGACTTTTCAAAATATTCAAGGAAACAGTTTGGAAATTCGCTCTCGGATTTGCTTCCGAAGAGTCTGATACCGGTATTTATAGAGCTTTCAGGAATACCTCCCGAAAAGCCTGTGCATCAGATAACAAAGACTGAGAGAAAAGAACTTGTTATGCTGCTCAAAGGAATAAAACTTACAGTATCAAAACCTCGTCCTGTAGAGGAAGCAATTGTGACGTCAGGGGGAATCTCTATCAAGGAGATAAATCCGTCAACTATGGAATCCAAGCTGATTAAAGGCCTTTTTTTTGCCGGGGAACTAATAGATGTTGATGGCTATACAGGCGGATTTAACCTTACCATAGCTT
>CAYWXN010000128.1:2507-5847 GCA_964462075.1 uncultured Ruminiclostridium sp.
TGTACCTCTCTCCTTTTTCATACGTCTGTATTATAAGTTTTACTATAGCGGCTGCAGCCTGCAACGATTTAAAGCGAAGCACAGACTGCAGAGCGAGCGCGATAGATTGTGCGAAAACTCTCTAACTATGCAATCATAATTACATTCTTATGCAAATAGCTATTGAGCGGCGTACCTGCAGCGATTTAAAGCGAAGCATGGATTGCGTAGCGAGCGCGACTAGAAACAGGATGTTGGCACGGAGCGCTAAATCGCTGCAGGCTACAGCCGCTGTGTTTTCAGACTATACAATGCCCGAAATAATATGTATCAGTGAGGTCACGATTGGTACTGCCACCACAAGCATCATAATTTTCCCAACAGTCTCAATCTTGCCTGCTATGGAATTCTGTCCTACATCCTTACATACGTCCACCGAAAACTGTGTTATATATGCCATTCCGGTAATTTTCAATACAGGTACCAAAAGCTTTGCGTCAATCCCCGAACTGCTGATTGTGTCTTCAAGGGCTTTTACGATTGTACCGGCTTTTCCGAAAGCTATCATAAGGGCTGCAACCCCAAATATCAGTCCAAGCATCATTCCCATCTCGGGCTTTTTTTCCGATATTACTACTACGAAAATGGCAGCAATGACGCCTAATATTGCTATTCGAATAAGCTCTGTTTCCATAGGCTTATCATCCCTTTCAAAAGCCAAACAAGGCTTTAACTGTGTCAAATAGTTTGACAATTTCTTTTGCCACCATTAACAAAACCACCACTACAGCGGCTAATGTTGTCATCATTGCCATTTCCTCGCGACCTGACTTTGTAAGCACTACATTCAGAATAGATACCAGAATGCCAATGGCCGCAATCTTAAAAATTAAATCCACATTCATGCCCGTATCCCCTTAAAAAAGATTATATGAGGCTTTATCTGCGTTTTATCGACTTACTGCATGAAACAGTCAACTTATTCAAATCGTGATTGAGCGGCATAGTACTAATCATAGTAAGAGAATTACCGCCGCAGCTCCGCTTAGGAATCCCAAATTCCTATATAACTTACCTTTTGTGTTCATAGCTTCTTCTGCCTTCTTCTCAAGCAATTCGAGATTTTCTTTTTCCAAATCCAGCACTGATTCCTGGTTTTCTCTGTCGGACTTACCCAACATTTCTCCGAAATCAGAAAGCACCTGCCAATCCGATTCATCTAAGGGAAGCATAACTCCCCTCTTTTCAATTGCTATTTTCCATGCTTCCCCTGCGTCTTTATGCTGCTCTTTCATTACATTTCCGCATTCAATGAATACCTCTGACCAAACCCCACCAATTCGCTCTTTCCCTATATTTTCAAAGGCCGAAAAAAGCGGTATCCCCAAACCGCAAATTTGGTTTCTAAGATTAAGAAGGATTTCTATGAGTTTTGATAACGCACGCTGTCTCTCGGCAAGCTTGTTTGACATCTTCATTCCCGTAGCTGCGCACCCTGCAAATACCATCAGACATCCTATTATCTTGAGCCAAACCGCTAAGTTCATTACCATTTACACCCATCACCCTTGTCCATCTTTTTCCGTCGTCCATTCCGAGGAGAACTATTCTCTCAAACCCATCTTTTGTAGCAAGTTGGCCAACTCCCAGCCTTCTTTTGAAATCCTCAAGTCCGAATGCATGAGCCGTGGCAATAATTCTAACACCGGCATTCCATGCCATTTGTATTGCATCTGCGTCCCCCATTGCTCCGAGTTCATCCACAATAATCACTTGGGGGGCCATACCTCGCAGCACCATTTCAATTCCTTGGTTTTTTCGGCATCCGTCCAACACATCGGTTCTTGGTCCTAAATCATTTTGAGGCATTCCCCTAAAGCATGCAGCAAGTTCAGATCGTTCATCTATAACCGCGGTCCTTAGTCCTCTGAATTTTTCATTGTCAAACCCTTGGCTTATCATACGGCACAAGTCTCTTAGAATGGTGGTTTTACCACACCGTGGCGGTGACAGAATCAATGTATTGTAAATATCCTGTCGATTTCGTATCAGTTTTGGGAATACATCCCGAGCACAACCTTTCACTTGTCTTGAAAATCTGATATTAACCGAAGAAATATCTTTAATAGCCTTTATTCTATCGCCCTCATATACTATCGTGCCGCATATCCCGGCTCTATGCCCGCCTTTCAAGGTAATAAATCCCCTTATGATATCATCCTGATAAGCATATATTGACTGCTCACACAAAAGAAGAAATAATGAATTTACTTCTTTTGCCGTGATATTAAGTGCCGACTGATGACTATGCGATAAAATGCCTTCCTCACTAATAAAGTAATCACTTCCGGAGAATACTCCCATGAGAGGAAGACCGCTCCGAATTCTTATTTCCTCCAGCTCATTTATGTAATAATTTTTAATTCCCTTAACAGCTTTTCTAATTCTGTCGGGAAGGTACGCCGAAAGCAACATATTCAAGTCTTCTATTCTGTCGTTTTGTTGCTCCATGATAAACCTCCATCGGGAAAAGGACATGCTTAAATGTATGCCTTAGAATCTCCCGATATACCAAAAAGGAGCCAAATTGAAAGTCTTTACCTTCAACTTGGCTCCTTGTATTTATTATTGATGATTTAATTAATTTTATTTGTAGGAAATAGAATCATAAACCCGCTCATTTTTTATAATGTTATATTTGGGTTCCAGCCCCCAACTTTCTATGGCACTATTGTAGAATTCCTGCCCGGCATTATATTCCATTGAGGTTTTAACCACAGCTTTTACATCTTCAAATGTTGTTTTGTCTTCAATCTTTACCACATAAATATAGTAGTCACCCTCAATAATCTTCATATCTCCCGGTTTATTATTGAATACCCATTCTATAAGATTCCATTCCAGATAGTATTGCATCATGGAATTTTGACTGTATGTTATGTTGGCTTTACCCAAAGTTTTCTGTTCGGTGCCTGTTTCGGATGATGCCGCCGTTTCCTCGGTATACTCAGCTATTACACTGTCAATCGATTCTCCTTGTTGTATTTTACTTAGAGCCTCCTCAGCTTTTTCTTTCTTTCCGGCTAAATCCTCTTCGGAAAGTGTTTGCCCGGTTCCATCCAACTTGTTGAAGGTTATATAGCTAATATCTGCATTGTCATACAGCTTTGGATCTTCATCATATTCGGCTTTTATTTGCTCATCTGTATAAGCTTCCACTTTAAAATGCTCTTCTAAATATTTTTTACTGAAATTATCAATAACACTAAATATTTCATAAATACTCTGAAGCTCTGCAGTAGTTGCCTTATATGTCTCCTTGAACTGTTTATCTGTTAATTGTCCTTTAGCTGAAGCTATC
>CAYWXN010000129.1:0-5796 GCA_964462075.1 uncultured Ruminiclostridium sp.
TTGTTTGTTCATCCACGTAAAAACACCTCCAAATCAATTATTTAACAAGTTCAGGAAAAATAGTTCCTTTTTTTAAACCTTCTTGTGCGGGAAAAATTTTATTATACAGCTGGTATGGTATATAAGCTTGGGCTAGTTCGGGACGTACAGGCATAACCGGAATCAAAATAGGTTCGCCGGTACAATTGTTTCCTGTATATACTGTTGCTATATTGAGGTTATCCATTAATAATGCCTCCATGCTTGTTTCTTTTACATAATATGTACAAGCGTAGCAACTTGTGAGGGTATAAGAATGTGAAAATCAAGAATATAATCAAAAGAGTCCTTATTAAAAAGGCTAATGGTAAAAAAGGTGATGCATTTTGGATATACTAGACCATAAAAAGCCTTAAACTTGATGAATGTGGGTAAATATAGGATAATAAAACTATTGGAAAATATGGGAGGTAATCTGTTTCTATGGCTGAAAACAAATTGCGGGTCAATTTAAACGGAAATGATATAAGTGTAAATAAGGGTACAAGGATCGAAGATCTAATCAAAGGGTTAAAGGGTAAAAAGGATTCACTTATTGTAGCCGCTTTGATAAACAATGAGTTAAGGGAACTCACATATCGCTTAGAAAATGACTGCAGTATCCGCCTTGTAGATTTGACAAGTGAAGATGGAATAAGAATATATGAGCGAAGCCTAAAGTTTCTTTTAATAAAGGCGGTAAAGGATCTATTTCCGAAATTTGAATTACAGATTCGTCACTCGGTCAGTCGAGGTGTCTTTTTTGAAATTCTGGATTATCAGGTAACCCGGGAAGATGCGCTTGCTATTGAAAAGCGAATGAGAGAATTAGTCGAAACCGATATACCTTTTACCAAAGTGACTGTTTCTATTGATGATGCCAGAAAAATTTTCTTAGAAAAAGGGCGTGAAGATCGGTACAGAGCCATTGTAAACCGTGAGAAAGATTATGTTTCACTTTATATATTTGATGATAAAGAAGATTATTTCTATGGTTACATGGTGCCTAGCTCGGGCTATCTTAAGCTTTTTACAGTGGAAGCGGATAACGGCGGTATAGTATTGATTTTGCCGAAGAAAGAAAACCCTAATGTGCTGCCGAATGTGCCGATTCCGAGAAAGCTCTTTAATATTTTTACCGAGTATGGCGAATGGATTAATATACTTGGCGTTGAGGATGTAGGAAAGCTTAATGATGTGATAGAAAATGGCGGTCTAAAAGATCTTGTTCTTCTTGCTGAAGCATTGCACGAGAAAAAAATTGCTCAGATTGCTGATTTAATCAAGCATCAACAGCCTCAAAAAAAGCTTATTATGATTGCGGGACCATCCTCTTCAGGGAAAACTACCTTTGCCCAGAGACTGTCTATTCAGCTCAGAGTAAACGGCTTGAAGCCACTGAATATATCAGTCGATGATTATTTTGTAGAAAAGACGAATACTCCTCTGGACGAGGAGGGAAAGCCTGACTATGAAGCCCTTGAGACAGTAGACCTCCCGCTTTTCAATCGAGATATAAATACACTAATCGCCGGTGGAGAGGTAGAAATCCCGAACTATAATTTTCATACAGGTAAGAGAGAATACAATGGTAAAAAACTAAAAATGGCTGAGGGAGAGGTATTAGTTATCGAAGGCATACATTGCTTGAATCCCGGACTTACTAGTGAGGTTAAGCAAGAAAACAAGTTCAATATTTATATAAGTGCCATAACCTCTATGCGAATTGATAGATATAGCCGAATTCCTACTACTGATTTAAGGCTTATCAGACGTATGGTCAGAGATAACAGATACAGAGGCACGCCGGCCCCCAAAACAATCGATATGTGGCCCAGTGTTAGAAAAGGCGAAGAGAGGAATATTTTTCCTTTCCAAGAGAATGCAGACGCGATGTTTAACTCTTCACTAATTTATGATCTTCCCATGCTAAAGCCTATGGCATTGCCATTGTTAAAGGCCCTAACCAATGACATGCCGCAATATGCAGAGGCCCGCAGACTCATTGAATTTTTAAGCTATTTTGCATCGGCACCATCCGACCAAGTGCCGGAAAATTCGATTTTGCGAGAGTTTATAGGAGGTTCTTTGTTCAGAGAATAAAACTACATTATAAAAAAGAGCGATCTTTTCCGGTATTTTAATATGCAAAGAACCTTATTTTTACTTGATAAAGGAGCAATATGAAAAAATTACGGCTATATGCTACTGCAACCTCCGGTGTTGAATCGGTTGTAGCCCGTGAAATTAAACACCTCGGCTACGAAGATACCTTTACAGACAATGGGAAGATTTTCTTTGACGGTGATTTTGAGGCCCTTTGCCGCACAAACCTGTGGCTTCGTTCGGCAGGTCGTGTCTATGTTTTAATGGGTGAATTCACCGCAACTACTTTTAATGTCCTTTTTGAATCGGTTCGTGCGATACCCTGGGAGGAATGGCTCCCGAAAGATGCCGAGTTTCCGGTTACCGGCGGATGCGTTAAATCAACTCTCATGAGTGTATCTGATTGTCAGTCAATAATAAAAAAAGCAGTTGTGGAAAGACTTAAAAAAGTATATAGGCTGGATACCTTTCCCGAGACAGGCCCGAGGTTTCATATTGACTTTAGTATAACTAAGGATAATGTAATAATCTCATTGGACAGTTCCGGTGATGGGCTGCATAAAAGAGGATATAGAAGCCTGGCATATACTGCGCCTATTAAAGAAACTCTTGCGGCAGCCATGCTTAGAATAAGCCGATGGTCACCGGGTAAAAACCTGATTGACCCTTTTTGCGGATCGGGTACAATTCCTATCGAAGCGGCACTGATGGCAATTAACAAAGCTCCGGGCCTTGACAGGGAGTTTGACTGTCAGGAGTGGCCGACAATACCAAAAAAAACATGGTACAATGCTTTGGAGGAGGCAAGAAGCCTAATTAAGCCTGCTGCCGAGAAACTTATTCAAGGCTATGACATAAATCCCGAAGCAATTAGCCTAGCTAATTATCATGCCAAAAAGGCCGGTGTATCGGAGATAGTACATCTTCAAGTAAGGGATGTAAAAGATATTTCTTCAAAGGCTAAATACGGATTCATCATTACAAATCCACCATATGGACAGAGACTGGGTGAGAAGAAGGAAAACAGCATGCTCTATCATGCTATGGGTGAGAGCTTTAAAAGGCTTCCCACATGGTCTTACTATATTATCAATGCAGATCCCGAATTCGAGAAAGCCTTTGGGCGAAAGTCCGATAAAAATCGCAAGCTTTATAACGGAGGACTTCTTTGCTATTATTATCAATACTTTGGCCCTAAACCGGAAAGATCTATTGATAATCTCTAATCCCATCCATTAGGGTTATTTCCCCAGTCTATTCCTTCCCAGTTTTCCTGCTCAATGGGATCCCCGATATCCTCTGCCGAGGGACCGCCGGGATAGCCCTCGGGCAAGGTTCCATCTTCAATTGTTGACTCCGGAGGATAATAATCCTCTACTACCGGAGGAATCAGGACGCTTTGTTCATGAACAGTACAGTATTCACCTTCCGGCATTTCATAAATACTGTCAGCAGGGTAAGGATCATTCGGAAATGCAGGTTTGTATTCTACCGGCCTTTTTATCCCAACCTTCAGCACAATGGTTTCATAAGGACAGTATTCGGTAGCGAGAAGGTGCCTCTTCTGGGCATCTTGTGAGGCTGTACAAGCTTCATATGAAACATGAACCTTACATGAATCGCTATAAGCCGGTTCAGTACCTTCTATGAAGTATTCCTCACGTACTCTGCCTCCGCGAGGATCTTTCCTGCAAAGATCGGTGGCAATCTTGCCCGAGTCAATACAAATTGTACGCTTGACTATATTCGGGGGTGTGCTGTCAAAAAACGGAACAGACGGTAAACCTTCATGAATCTTGTTCATTACGGCGTTCCATATAAGTAGTGCATTATCTTTTTCTTCTTTTTGAATTTCTACTGCCTTATCGTAACCATACCAGCTCACCCCTACATAATATGGGGTAAATCCGCAGAACCACTTGTCTTTGTCAGAGTCTGTGGTTCCCGTCTTTCCTGCTGATGGAATAACCACCTTTTTATCCTCTGCATCTTTATATTCAATTATGCCTTCGGGATAAGCGGTTCCTTTTGTAACAACGTCTTGCATGATATCATCCATGATGAAGACTGTTTGTTCTGAAAAGACCTGATTTCGTTCAGGCTTGACAGATATAATGGTTTTTCCGCTGTTATCCATGACCTCGGTAAAGAACATAGGTTTTGTATAAACTCCTTTATTAGCAAAAGGAGTAAAGGCCGCAGCCATTTCAAGTGGAGTCATACCTTTATTAAATCCACCCATGGCTATGGATAAGTATTGTTCGTTCTGTCTGTCGATACCAAGCTTCTTTAGATAATCAAGCGCTGTAGGTAGACCGACATAATCTTTCAACAGTAATGTTGCCACAACGTTTCGGGATTTAAATACACCTATGCGGGCAGTTGTTAAGCCATAATTAGCCTTCTCAACATTACGAGGCCATTCCTGTTCAGGTTTATCGTGCAACAAATATTGCTTCACGTCATCTACTACTGTAGCAGCGGTTATAGCTTTGCTGTCAATACCGGGGCCATATATTAAAATAGGTTTTATTGCAGATCCGGGCGGACGTTCGGCTTGAGTTGCACGATTGAACACGCTGCCTTCTTTTGCACCGCGTCCACCGTAAACACCTTTTACAAAACCGTCTTTACCTAATACAGCCATTGCTGCTTGAGGCATCTCATCGGTTAATTTATTATCGAATGAGAAAAGTTGAGGATCGGAAAAGACCTCATCCAAGGCTTTTTGGATTTTCGGATCCATGCTGGAATAGATATGGAGACCGTTATTATAAATAATATCCAGTGCAGCTTGCTCGGTATAGCCGCTGGTTTGCATAAGATATTGTTTAAGGCTTTTTATAACCTCGTCCACAAAATATGACTGTTTACTGGTCTTCATTACCTTACCGGCTTCCGGATTGTAATGGAATGTTATTTTTTCACTAAGAGCTTCATCATACTCGCTCTGCGTAATTTTTCCCTGCTCCAGCATCAAACCTAAGGTTGTCTTGGTTCGTGCCAAATTAGCTTCTATGTTGCCTTCACTGATTGGCATATATTTGGTCGGCCAATTAGTTATACCGGCAAGACTGGCACATTCAGCCAGAGACAAATCACGGACATCCTTACCGAAATAGCCCTTGGCAGCAGTTTCGATTCCGTAAAAATTTCCGCCCAGAGGGATGTTGTTTAGATAATACGTTAAAATTTCTTCTTTTGTTAATACTTTTTCAAGTTCTAAGGCTTGCCATTGCTCTTGAAGCTTTCGGGGGATGGTAACATCATCCTGCTTTGTAAGGTTTTTTATGAGCTGTTGTGTGATCGTACTGCCACCCTCAATATCCACATCAGCACCTAATAGTTTTTTCCCATAAGTAAGAACAGCACTGCCTATACGTCTGAAATCGATGCCTTTATGATCCTTAAAACGCTTATCTTCAACAGCTATATAAGCATCGATTAACATTTCGGGAATATCTTCATAGTTAATCCAAACACGATTCTCTTCTCTTTTTAGCTCGGCTATGATATTTCCGTCGGCATCATATACATAGGAATTAAATCCCATAGTTTTAAACAACTCTGCTTCAACCATAGGAGTGGTTTTAATAATACCGTAAATACCGCCGCCCAAAAGTCCTCCTGCAGCACTTCCGGCTACAAGCAGAACCGAAAAAACGATTGTTA
>CAYWXN010000130.1:0-2467 GCA_964462075.1 uncultured Ruminiclostridium sp.
GCACTATTGATTGTCAATGAATCTTTAAAGCAGGGAGACCGGTTTATATTGGTTATTTCTGATCAGAAAATGCCGGGAATGGCAGGAGAAGTCCTTCTAGTTCGACTTGATAAAATAATTCCGGATTCACTGAAAATTTTGCTGACCGGCTATACAGACATTGAAGCAGTGCAGTATGCAATTAACAATGCAAGCTTGTTCAGATACATTCAAAAGCCTTGGGAAAAAGATGACTTGATTCTTACTGTAAAGCAGGCTATTGATAAGTTCAAAACGAAGATGGCTCTTGACCAAAAAACTCAGCAGATTATGAAGATGAATGAGGAATTGGAAGAAAAAATAGAAGAAAGAACCATGCAGTTAAGTGGTACCATGAAAGAGCTGGAGGCCTTTTCCTTTACTGTATCTCATGACCTTAAATCGCCCTTAAGATCTATAGACTATTGTGCAAAATATATACTCGAAGATTACTCCGATGAGCTAAACCCAGAAGTAATAAAAATGCTTAAAGATATTCGTAGTACTTGCGATAATATGTTCAACCTTATTAATAAGCTTTTACTCTATTCAATGACTGCAAAAGCTCTTCCCGAATTAACGATTGTGGATACTGATCAATTATTTAGGCAGACCTATGCAGAATTAATGACTACGGTTAAGAACAGAGAGATAGAATTCGTAATAAAAGGATTTCTTCCTGTTGTGACCGGAGATTCCATTTTGTTAAAACAAGTTGTAAACAATATTATTTCTAATTCTATAAAATTCACTAGAGAGAAGGAAAAAGCCGTTATAACTGTTGAGTGCGAAGAAGACAATAATGAGTATCGGTTTTCTGTCAGAGATAATGGTGTAGGCTTCGATATGAGATATGCCTCAAAGCTTTTTGGTATTTTTCAAAGAATGCACACCCAAAATGAATATGAAGGATCGGGAATAGGATTAGCTACTGTTAAGAAAATAATTGAAAAGCATGGTGGAAAAGTCGATATAAGCAGTGTTGAGAATGAAGGCACAGTTGTTAGATTTACACTTCCAATACAATAATAGAAAGAAAGAGGCGATAATATGATAAAAAAAATAATTATTGCCCTTTTGATAACCATTATTGTACTCTTTGCTATTACAGGAGTATATTTGCTTGATCAGGCATTTGTACCAACTAATGATGGTATTAATGAAGCAGAAATTAACAATCAGGACACTCACCATGGATTTCTTATCGATGAAACGGGTGATACAATATTTGTTGGCATTTATAACAGCGGTTATCTTTATCATGAAAGCCATGGTCACGGTATTAATAAGGATGTAGTCGAAGAATTATTCAGAAGAATGAATCTTAAATATAAAATAGAAATACTGCCCCGGATAAGAATTTCATCAATGATCTCTGAGGGGCTGCTTCATATGGGCGTTTCCACTGTAGAAAACCCTGAAAGAGCAGAATACTGTTATTTTGTTCCATACTTTTCGGAAAAAAATGATGTACTTATAAGAAGCGATGCTGATATCTCAACAGAGGAAGAGCTCTTGCAGCGTAAGGATATTAAGGTCGGAATAGTAAGAGGATATTATTATGGTGAGCATTATATGAAGCTTATCAAAAAGCTCGAGGACAAGAAAATGATTGTTCAGGCAAGAGATACCGAGCAGCTTTACGAAATGTTGGGTGATAACTGGATACAAGTGACCTTCAATTTTGCAACAAGTTACCTGTTCTATTTTGACTATTGCGGTATACAAGGAGTTAATATTTATGATTGGGCACCCGAAGAAGAGCCGTTAGTAAGAAATCTTGCACTTAGTAAAAAATACTTTTCGACCGATGATGTTGCAAAATTTCAAAAGGCTATTGAAGAAATGATTGACGAGGGTACTATGTATAATATTTTTAAAAAATACATCCCTGAAGAAAACGCTGAAAGGGTGTGCAAACAATAATGTCAAAAATATTAAAAAACATATTTACTTTAAGAACCGGACTTGCACAGAGGCAATCAGGTGCGGTTTTTTTGATTGGCCTATTAATTCTTATTCCGAGCATGCTTTTGGGCACATTTTCCCACCTCAATCGAAAAAAAGCCGAACTTGTAAAATATAAACAAGGGGTTGAAATGCGAATCCAAAATGCATTTGAGCCTGCCATCTGGAATTATGATTTAGAAACCCTCAGAAAGCTTATTACTTTAGAGCTTAATAGCGAGAACTTAGAATCGGTGAGAATTAGTACAGAAGAAATTACTCTCATATGGCTAACTTCAAATTACAATACTGTATTTGACGAAACAGAAGAACCGGAAGGGAAATACATAGAAAAAAGGGTTATACCTGTTTACAGAATGGATGAAAAAGAGAGAATAATTGCGTATGCAACAATTTGGTATGATTACTCAATGGCAAGAAAGCAATTCTTTAAACAGCTTATAGAAAACTTATCTATAGTGGGCACAATTCTCTTAACAAT
>CAYWXN010000130.1:2567-5788 GCA_964462075.1 uncultured Ruminiclostridium sp.
TGAAAGGACACAGGATTTGGAAAGTGCAAATTGTGAGTTGGAGGCGGCAATAGAAGATTTAAGAACTGCTCAGACACAATTGATAAATACTGAAAAAATGGCTGCTTTGGGCAAATTGTTCGCGGGCATAGCACATGAACTTAATACACCTCTTGGTGTTATCAACTCTGCCGGTGGGACGATCGAGAGAATACTGAATAAAGAGTTGAATAATGTTATCAGTTTTTGTTGCAGCGCACCTGAAGAGACATATGAGATATACAGCAGATTAGTCGATAAATGCACCGATAATATTGACAACAGTCATAAACGGATGCTGCGGCGCATTTATTCTGATGCCGCAGAAGAAAAGGGAATTGAAGTTAGTGAAGAGATAATTGAAAAGCTGCTGGATTTAGGTTATGAAGAAGAAGCAGAAGATTTTATTGCACTGGTTGGAAAGCCGTCAAATATTGAAGCAATTCGAGCTGCCTATAGTATTGCCATATTACATAAATCAGTCGGAATGATAAGAATATCAACTGATAAAGCTTCCAAGGTCATATTAGCGTTAAAAACATATTCTCACAAGGATACCAGTATCGCACCGGTTCCATTTGATGTAATCAAGGATGTAGAGATGGTTTTGACATTGTATTATAATCAGATGAAATATGGCGTAGAGATTATAAGAGAATACGAAGAAGTGCCTCATGTTATATGCTTTCCTGATAAACTGCATCAAATATGGGTAAATATAATTAACAACGCTTTACAAGCTATGAACTATAAAGGTACATTAAAAATCCGCATATCAAATGATCACGATAAAGTAAAAGTATCTATAACTGACAACGGACCGGGCATTTCTGAAGATATCATCGGTAGGATATTTGAACCTTTCTTTACGACAAAAAAGCTTGGTGAGGGTACAGGACTGGGGTTAGATATCGTTAAAAGGATCATTGAAGAAATTGACGGTAGTATTGATGTGGAATCAAAACCTAATGAGACGACCTTTAATGTCTGGTTAAAAACTTGAAAAGGGTGAGTATATGCAAAAGCGTAGTGCAATAATCTGCGTAGATGATGATGAAATGATACTTATTTCACTAAAACAAGAGCTTATGGCTCATTTTAACGGCAAATACCGTTATGAGTCGGCGCTAAGTGCTGAGGAAGCATTATTACTTATTGATGAGCTTGTAAAAGAAGAAATCTACATAATTCTGATCATATCGGATTGGCTTATGCCCGGGATGAACGGGGATGAATTTCTTATGAAGGTCAATGAGCAATATCCGGAGATCAGAGCGCTTATTGTAACAGGATATGCAGATATTTTAGCGGTTTCAAAGGCCAGACATCATATAAATCTAAGTGGTATAATTACTAAGCCTTGGAGCTCGGATGAACTTATACAAAAAGTTGAGTCGGTCATAGGTTACGAAAAAGCTAATTAATAGAGGTATACCATTGTTTAAAGTATTGATTGTGGATGATCTTGAGATTCTCAGATATGATTTAAAAAGAATGAAAGTCTGGAGTGAAACCAAGGACTTTGTCATTGCCGGCGAGGCTGAAAATGGGCTGGACGCATTGAAAAAGTTGCGGACATCTTCCTATGACTTACTTATCACTGATATAAAAATGCCTGTAATAAATGGTATGGAACTATTAAAGACCGTATCTCAGGAAAAACTGTGTCCCTGTGTTGTTCTATTAAGTGACTATACAGAATTTGCTTATGCCAGGGAAGGGCTTCTACACGGAGCCTTTGACTATTTAGGCAAACCCGTGGACAATCGGGAGATCTCGGAGCTTTTATCCCGGGCAAAAGTATTTCTTGAGGAAAGGAAACAAGAACAGGACAGAATTAAGCAATGGGAAGGTTTAGCAGAGGAAGCCTTTTTTCCCGCCGATTATGTGGATCAAGTGACGTCTTTTTTTATTAAAGCTCAAGATGATGCTCTTTTAATAACAAATTCCATGCTGGCAACAGTAGGAGCAGCCCTCAATTATGATATAAAAAAAGCGGCAATAATTATTGAGAATGCGACCAGACAGATTATATCACGGGTGCTGGAGGCACATGAATGGATTAGTCTTTATACTGATGTTGAAAGAATAAAGAGTGCAAATTATTCTGGATATCAAAGCTGGGAGGACATTTGCAGAAAAATAAGCGACGAAAGCAACAATTTTCTCAGTTTCCTCAAGAAATTCGTTATATGGAAGGATATTGATACTTTTATTAAGAGTGCCTGTTTAGAGGTGCTTAATAATGTTGAAAATAATATTTCTGTTGCGGTGGTCTCGGAGAGGTTGTTCATAAGCAAAGCTTATTTGAGTGAGAAATTTAAGCAAATCGCAGGTAAATCTTTATCTGAATATATCTATATAGCTAAGATGGAAAGGGCAAAATATCTATTGACCAACAGTTCGCTTAAAAATTATGAAATTGCCGAGGTTTTGGGGTATGACGACCACGAGTATTTCAGCAAGGTCTTTAAGAAAAACACCGGCTTTTCTCCGGCGGTTTATAGAAAAGAATATCAAATCAGCTGATATTATTCGCCTTTTAGTCTTTATAGTGATAGAATCATTATTATGGAATATCATTATATATAAGACGGAGGGCCATTTTTGATGAGTCAGAATAATTGGAACTCTAATCGATCAAAGAATAGGAGAAATGCATTAAGGATAGTATTATTATTTAGTATTATCATTTTAAGTTGCCTATTTATATGGTTTTTTGGCAAAGGTATCAATAACTTATTGAAGAATTCCAATCAAACGCCACCTAAAACGACCTCTTCGCCGGTGACTGAATTAAACACACCAACAGCAACGCCCACACCTAAACCGATATCAATCCCGAAGGCGACCCTTGAAATTGACGGCATCGAATATGCCATTTCAGGTACACAAGATACCAAGCAGGCCTCAGCTTCTATGGAGAATACATTGAAAGCGGGAATGGGGAAAGGATCGGTTGCTAACTTTAACTTTGAAAGTCCTCCCGATTCATATAATATTACGCTTTTTAAGGACAATGAGGCAGTATTTACAAGTAAAACAACGGTAATTCTGTCTGATGATATCCCTCAAGACGGCGAATATCAAGGGGTTTGCGAAGCTAAATGGAATCAGGGAGAGTTTATAGGAAGTGCTAATTACTACTTTACTATTTCGGCGGATTTTCCGGCTTTACCCGAGATATCTGCAACAGAGACGTT
>CAYWXN010000131.1:0-5770 GCA_964462075.1 uncultured Ruminiclostridium sp.
TATAAGTAATAATTCCGATTTATTGAATCCTATATTTTTTAGATACTTTATTAGCCTATCTTCAAAGGTTTTTATATCACAAAACCATAGTTCTCCTTCGGAAATTCTATCTTTTATTTTGAGTTCATCTTCGGAGAAGATAATCATCTCTTCCCCAACTACTATCTCTACGGCACCTTCGTTTTCAGACAAAGGAACCTTTTCCCCAAAAACAAGTCTGCATAAAGCGTCAATATCATATTTTCTTGTAGAATACAGAACCTTTCCCGTATATCTTGGCACACGGGGAATATCAGCCTTAATCTCTATATTTTTTGCGGTAAGATAATCCTTGCTATATTTGATATAATCGCTGGTGATGGACTCGTTTGCGCTATTAAAAGCTAACATAACAAGCATAAATATATTCAATATCAAAAATGCAATTATTAAAATTGTTTTAGCCTTTGACCAATCCATACCTTATCCCCCCTTCCTTACAAGTGGGATAATATAATTCTTGGAATCGGTACTTATTATCCAGCTTGGTGCTAATAATGCTGAATCTGAATCATCTAAGTCAAATATATAACCCGGTTCAATGCGTTTAAAAAATCTATCTTTGCTCTCTAATATTTCCGGGTAAGCAGTCACTATTTGTTTGTTTAACAAATCAGCAAAATTTACATTATAATTGATTGATTTATCAAATTTGGTCAAATACCTGATAACCCACCGGCATTCCAAAATCCTTTCGGAATTTACCTTGATTGTAATGGGTGCCGAAATTTCGGGCTCTCGGTTCTCGGTATAATAAATAGGCACACCTTCTAATTTATAATCAAACTCCATTTTGTAATAGTTGTTTTCTTTACTTATACTCTTTAAAAAGATTTGGGCTTCCCCCACAAGATGTCTTCGTTGCTCAAGAAATGTTACTGCATGCTTAAATGCGGCCGAAGCATTATCTTGGTTCGATGTAATAGTGGGTATATATTTATATTCTAAAACACCATCATCATAAAGCCTGTAGAGATTTTCGGTATCGGTAAACATAACATATCCGGAAGAATCGGTATAACTAGCACTGAGGCTTTCTTTTTTTTCTAAAAGAATATTATCTTGTATATTGTCGTTCTCCATATTGGTGCGGTTAAGAACGATCTCTTCCGGAATATCGGCGCTAATTGTGTAAAAGGCGCTTCCATTTCCGTCATTAAGCGCAACAAAAATATCCTTTTCAGAAGTAAAGTTGGAGACCGAAGCCAATAGCCTAAGAGTTGGTTTATTCTTTGAACTTATTTCATCTGCTAAATTTGAGTAATACCTTTTTGGAACAAACTCATTTTTTATGTTTACTTGATACTGATATATTTGATTCTCATCGTAGATAAATAATGTATTTACAGTCTCATTAACGTCTAGCTGAGGGGTAATAGCAATGGATTTTATTCCTTCAAAGCTCTTAATGTCACCCGGTTTAGCTTCCGACAGCCAATATATAATATTGCTAGGCCATGTAACATCAAAGTCTATTCTAATACATCTTGCCCCGGTTATGCTTGCCCATTCTTCCTTAGGCAATACTTTATTGGGCTTCTGTTTTACTATTAATGGAAGGTAGTTATCCCGTATGTCTTCCCAGATTTTATTATATTGAGAGTCCCTCTCATCTATTCTCCAGTGGCTTGTACTTACCGATACCATAATGGTTTTAGGCATAAAATACCGGTTTCTTAGCGAATCTACATCCAAGTTGGCTGTTCTTGTGTTGCCGTCAAATAATTTGCTGACAAAATGAAAAGGAAACCCCTGGGTTTGTATATTCCAGTTGATCCCTATCTGAATAACGCATGTTATTATTAATATTATAAGGATTCTTGTCTTAATCCTTTCCTTTTTATCTTTTCTCATTTTGAGCTACTCCTGACCGTAATGGACAGAGTCGGCTAGATTATTTAAACAGTTCTTGTATTCCGTAGTTTAATTTTTCTATAAAATTCCAGCGTCGAAATGATATCTCTGTATTTGTTATCTGAAGGTTTTTATCAAAAGCAAGACTATCTACATCATTTTTTCTGAAAATGATAATTCTCACTTCATTGACATTGTTCAGCCCAATATATTCTAAGTCAACTGTCGTAGTTAAATAGTATTCCATTTGGGTCAGATTGGACTTTCTCTCAATGTCCATTAAAGGAACGTATACTCCGTCTACTTTAATATACATCAGCATGATATATGGATTCTCAATATCAGAATAATCGGCTTGCCCAAAAAACGTATGGCGCTTTTCACCGGAACCATCACGCTCATAGTTTATTTGGAGAATCTCTATATTTGATTCCGCATCCTCAGCAAAGAACACTTCACCATATTTTTCTTCTAAACTACTTACACTAACCTCTTTTTCAGCTTCTACAACTGCAAGAGTAGCTTTATCTTCCGTAAAACCTACATTTGAAGCCTCCAAATCCGTCCCTGCCGCAAATACTGTCACAGAAGCAATTAGCAGGACGAATATCATGACTAGCAAGAAGACTATCTTTTTTGCCATAACCATTCCTCCGGACATACAATAGGCTTTACAATCCACTAAAAAATTAGACAGAATATGCCTACACTCATAATCAATAGTATACATGAAATTGTATTACAATTCCATTACATGGGCTTTAAAACGAAATTACCCGTATATAATCGTCTCAAAGTGCCTGTTGGTGGGGTTTTCTGACAGGCAGAAATATAGAAATATTTGTACCTTTTCCCTGTTTGCTTTTAACTGTTATATTACCACCATGCAGTACCGCTATTTCCTTGGCAATAGCTAAGCCTAAGCCTGTTCCTCCCATTTGTCTTGAACGGGCTTTATCCACTCTGTAGAATCTCTCAAAAATTCTGTCTAAATCGGCAGCAGGGATCCCTATGCCGGTATCTTCAACGTTTATAATAACAATATCTTTCTCACAGTGAACCTGCACCGTTATTTTGCCTTTTTCGGGAGTGTATTTTATGGCATTTCCTATTATATTGATAATTAATTGGTCGATTCTGTATCTGTCACCCTGAATGATTGGTATACCCTGTTTTATCCTGACCTTAAGCTCCTGGTTTTTCAGCTTAGCCTCAAGCTTCATTCTATCTACGCAAGAACCGACAAGATCGCTTATTGAGATATCCTCAAAATTAAGCACAATCCCTCCGTCATGCTGGGAAAGAGTAAGTAAATCTTTCACAAGACGTGTCATTCGATCGGTTTCGTCATTTATAACCCCCAGGAATTGCTCGGCTGTGGTTTTATCCTGCATGGCTCCGTCCAGAAGCGTTTCGGTGTAGCTTTTTACCGATGTAAGAGGAGTACGAAGTTCATGTGATACATTAGCTACGAACTCTTTTCGCATAATATCAAGCTTGTGCTCCTCGGTAATATCCTGTAGAACCGCAATAATACCATCAGTCTGATTATTTTCATCTGTGAAAATGGCCAGATGAATTTTTATATATTTATCTTTATACTGAACCTTATGAAGAGGCTCAATTACATTGTTTTCACCGATTATTCTGTCAATGTTAAGTTCAATCCCCAGGATGCTCATAAATTCATTAAATGACACTATATCGGTAACCTTGCTTTTCAAAATCTTTTCGGCAGCAGGGTTAGTAAGAATAACCTCTCCGGTTCTATTATATGCAATAATTCCATCAGTCATATAATTAAGAATAGTCTCCAGCTTTTTCTTTTCGCTGGTAATCTCGGTGAGCATGCCTTTTAATCGTGACGACATGAAATTAAAGGTCTGGGTAAGCATACCTACTTCATCATCGGATTTCACGTCTAACGCATATCCAAAGTCACCGTCGGTTATTTTTTTTGCTCTATGCATGATGTCATTTATGGGAAGAGTAATTGTCCTTGATAGTACAGAACCAATTATTACAGCCGCAAAAAGCGAAATAACAGTACTTACTAAAATTGCATTGCTAAAGTCGTATAAAACATCTAAAGCTCTATCTCTGCTGTATTTAAAAAATAAAACGTATTCTCCGAACTTCAATCTCTGGATTTTTACATAGTCGTAGAAGTCCCCTCTCTCAGACTTGGTATACTTTTGTCGGTTTCCTACGGTGTCGGAATCATCCTGAGAAAGAACATATAAAAGGTTCTCCGACTTAAAAATATCGTTTCTGAACTGGATTTTATCTGTTTGATATAGTTCATCAGACGTATATAAAATTTCAGCTGTACTCTTATCAATAATAGTATAGCTTTTATCAGGGCCATGAATGAAACCCGCTATTACAGGATTTTCCTTTAAATCCTTAAGAAGTTTCTGATAGTCGGTATTATCCTCATTAATACCTAAAGCGTTATAGTTGGTCTCAATATTGGTTTTAAAGTCTTCATAGAAAATGTTTTCTACTCTGGCATTCAAAAAAACCCAGACAACCGACATCAACACAAAGGTAGTAAGCATCAGTATTAATACCAACCGCCATTGTATACTGCGAAAAAAAGCAGTCTTAGAAAATAATTTCTCCATACATACCTTTAAACTGCCGGATTAAAATAATATCCAACACCGCGCTTCGTTAATATGTAAACCGGTTTAGAAGGATCTCTTTCCAACTTCTCTCGTAATCTTCTTACAGTAACATCAACAGTTCTTACATCACCAAAATACTCGTAACCCCAAACTTTTTCCAGTAGATTCTCTCTCGAAAAAATCTGTCCCCTCTGTAAACCCAAAAACTTGACCAGCTCGAATTCTCTTAAGGTCAGTTCTATGATTTCTCCGTCTCTTCTTACCTCATATCTGTTAATGTCTATTTCTAAGTCTGCGTATCGAAGAATTTCATTCTTTTGTTGAGGAACAATTTCATCAATTGCTCTTCTCAGGTTGGCCTTAACCCTTGCCATAAGCTCTCTGGGACTAAAAGGTTTTGTTATATAATCATCTGCACCTAATTCCAAACCGAGCACCTTATCGACCTCTTCTTCTCTGGCTGTCAGCATTAAAATCGGTGTTTGCATGGTCTGCCTAAGCTTTCTGCAGACAGTGAATCCATCCATTTCGGGAAGCATGACATCCAAGAGAATAAGATCAGGTTTTTCACGCTCCGCAATCTCTAACGCAGTCCTTCCGTCATAGGCTTCTAATGTATCAAATGATTCTTTATTAAGATTAAATTTAAGAATATCTACAATGTTCTTTTCATCATCAACTATTAAAATTCGTCTTCTCATTGAATTACCCCCAACAACATTATTAAGAATTAATTAACAGAAAACACTAAATTCTATTATACCATAAACATGCTGCAAAACGAACTAGTCGTTTTGCACAGGATTTATCCCAGCAAATGCTGATAATATCAGCATTTGCAGTTTATGGTGTAACATGACCGCATGCGTATTTTGCTATGCAAAATACTTTTGCCCGGCTTTGCCGGGCGCATTCAAAGCTTTGCTTTGAATTGCTTGTGGGCATATTATACCATATAAAAGTGCAATTCTATAATATTTCATCTGGGTATTGTTGGATAATTTTATATATGGCAAAAAACAGATTGTCAGTATAATTAGACGAAACATGGTGTCTTCGGTTCATTATCTTTGAAAAATATTAAGCTGTATTATTCAAATCTGCAAACAGACTGAAGAGATTCAATGTAACACATTCTGTGTTTTAATTAAGCCCTTTAATTTTTTAAGCAAAACAAAACTCTAAGCCTTTCAGCTTAGAGTTTTGATAAAATTCGGCGACGACCTATTTTCCCGGGCCGTTACCAG
>CAYWXN010000132.1:0-5724 GCA_964462075.1 uncultured Ruminiclostridium sp.
TTATGATAAATACACTCTGGGAGGATTTTATGACTGATATATTATCAAGACTTGCAAGGGAACTATCTATAAGACAATACCAGGTTGATAGCACCGTAAAGCTTATTGACGAGGGCAATACCATCCCTTTCATTGCAAGATATCGTAAGGAAGTAACAGGAGGACTGGATGATCAGGTTTTAAGGGAGCTCCATGATCGTCTGGTATATTTAAGAAATCTGGAGAGCCGTAAAGAAGAGGTTAAAAGGCTAATTGAAGCCCAGGAAATGTTGACGGCTGAGATTTCCGGGAGCCTGGACAAGGCCGAGACCTTGCAGGAAATAGAAGATATTTATCGTCCCTTTAAACCAAAGCGCCGTACCCGGGCATCAATAGCAAGAGAAAAGGGCTTAGAGCCCCTGGCCGTAATAATATATAGCCAAAAGCTTGTCCAAGGTGATATTAATGCTTTGGCCTCAAAATATTTAGATGAGGAAAAGGGCGTCAGTACAGTTGAAGAAGCAATCCAAGGTGCTATGGACATTATAGCTGAGACCGTTTCAGATAACGCTGAATACAGAAGGGCTATTCGGGAGCTTACTTTTAAGGACGGGGTAATAATTACCTCGGCCAAGAAGGAAGAGGATTCACCCTACCGTATGTATTATGATTTCAAGGAGCCTGTCTGTAAAATAGCTCCTCACAGAGTTCTAGCTATTGATCGGGGCGAGAAAGAAGAATTTTTGTCGGTCAAGCTTGAAGCTCCGGAGGCAAGAATTGTGGGTTGGCTTAAAGGTCGAACCCTCTCAAAATCCGGCTCCATATTCACCCAAATAATAGAAAATGCTATTGAGGATGCATATAAGCGTTTAATTGCACCATCTATAGAGAATGAAATAAGAGGGAGTCTCACCGAAGCGGCTTCGGAACAGGCAATTAAGGTTTTTGCTGAGAATTTGAGAAACCTTCTTTTACAGCCCCCCGTAAAGGGAAAGACTGTGCTGGGTCTGGATCCGGCATATCGTACCGGCTGTAAGCTTGCTGTTGTAAATGAAATCGGAAGGGTATTGCATACGGGGGTGATTTATCCCACTCCGCCTCAAAACAAGGTTATCGAGGCAGCAGCTACTTTAAAAGCCCTGATAGAAAAGCACGATGTTGAAATTATAGCTATAGGAAACGGTACCGCATCTAAAGAAACGGAAATATTTACTGCCGGGGTTATAAAGACTATAGACAGAAAAGTTCGCTATATGGTGGTAAGTGAAGCGGGAGCGTCGGTTTATTCGGCCTCAAAGCTGGCTGCCGAGGAATTCCCGGAGTTCGATGTGTCCTTAAGAAGCGCTGTTTCAATTGCACGGCGACTTCAGGACCCGTTAGCAGAATTAGTTAAGATAGACCCAAAAGCCATAGGAGTAGGACAATATCAGCACGATATGAACCAAAAAAGACTCGGAGGAGCATTATCCGGGGTAGTTGAAAGTTGTGTAAACAGTGTGGGAGTGGATTTAAATACCGCATCCCCATCCCTGTTGTCCTATGTAGCCGGAGTTAATTCAACTGTAGCAAATAATATTGTGGAATACAGAGAAGCAAACGGCGGATTCAAGATGAGAAAAGAGCTTATGAAGGTAAAAAAGCTCGGAGAAAAGGCTTTTGAACAATGTGCCGGCTTTTTACGCATCCCGGAAGGAAATAATATTCTGGATAATACCTCTGTTCATCCTGAGACTTATGAGGCGTGCAAGGAGCTATTAAAGCTAACCGGGCATACCTTGGAGGATGTAAAGGGAAAAAAACTGAGTACATTAAAGGAAGAAGTTACAAAGCTCGGCGCCGAAAAGGTTGCCTCGCTTATAGGAGTGGGAGTACCCACATTAAACGATATTGTGAATGAGCTGTTAAAGCCGGGAAGAGATCCCAGAGACGAGCTTCCGCCTCCGTTATTATCTGAGGATGTCTTGGATATAGCCGATTTAAAGCCAGACATGATTTTAGACGGTACAGTCCGAAATGTGGTAGACTTTGGCGCATTTGTTGATATAGGTGTTCATCAGGACGGGCTGGTACATGTTTCAGAGCTCTGCGACAGATTTGTAAGAAGTCCCATGGAAGTTGTATCAGTGGGAGATATCGTTAAGGTAAGAGTTTTAGAGGTTGATACTAAAAGAAAGAGAATCTCTTTATCAATGAAGGGAATTAAATAAAAAAAGAAAATTAGACCGCTGCTCATCAGTGTATAAAAGAAGGCTTTCCGGTGGCCGAAAAACCAATGGAAAGCCTTATTGTTGAATATGTTTATATGTTATTTATACAGAAAAATATACTGCCGGGTACTTTACATCAAAACTAAAGGCTTATTTTGCAGGCGCCGCCGCTTTTTTCCGACCCGCCACAAATCGGTAGATGATACCCATCACCAGGCATAGAATCAGAAGATATATAGATGTAATCTTCATTATGGCAAAGACCTTAAGATTTGACAGTATTACGGCAAAAAGTGCGAACATGACCATCCCGAACAGGTTATGCACCAGCGAAATAATAGAATGTACGGTGGATCGCCCCTGCTCCTCAATTTTTTGCTGAAGGATGTCCTCCTGAAGGATTCTGGCAGCCGAAAGAACCATATAGAAAATGCCAAACAGCGGAATAAACCATATACTTTCAGTCCAGCCTGCAACACCGGTTAAAACCCCTGCGAGAGCACAAAGGGTACAGGTTGTGGCAAAATCATCTTTAATTCCTATCGCTTTTAAAATTGATTTAACTCGGTAGGCCAGAGCACTTCCTATCGCCTCCATCAAGTAACGAATTCCTCCCCATAGTCCGATCAGCCCTAAATTCAATCCATAACCGGATGCAAGCAGCTGATCGTACTCGTCAATAATAGCAGCCACTCCTATTCCGAAGATGGATAGGATGGCCATTAGAAGAAGAACGCGACTGCCAGTGAAAAAGTGAGTGGCATCCTTTAATGTTTCAGCTGCCCGCGTTAGGATGGAAGAAAGCTTTGAAAAGTTATCTTTTTGGGTCTCCCTAAAATAGTTGACTTCTGTAAATCGGGAGGCTATAAGAGCAGACAAGAGCGACATTACAATACAGATTAAAAGGACATTATGCATGCCGCAAAACATGGCTAAAAAGCCGCCGGTTAGCATTGATATGGCAGTGGCAGTATTGGTGAGAAAATCTCCCTTGCCGTAAATTCGATCAAAGCTATCCTGCAGGTTATTTTTTTTGAGCCCGTCAAACAGAAGTGACTCTAAAGAGCCCGAAAAAAAGGCTTCGCTGGTTCCCCACAGGATAAAACCCATGGCATACAATAGAAACCCGTCAGACAGAAACCAAAGGAGAAAACATGCAGCACGAAGTATATCCCCAATAAACAACATGTTCTTCCGCTTCCAATAATCCGCCAAAATACCGGTAGGGAGCTCCAATAAAATTACGGGTGCGGACCAAATAGCCAGCAGGAGCGAAATTTCAGTAAGAGTAAGCCCGTTCGATTCAAAAAGAAGCAGGTACACAGGGTAAATAGGAACAAGGCTTCTTATAAAGCTATAGCAATAATATAGAGATGTATTCATCAAAATAGTCCTCCGATTCATTTACTTTATTCAAAATCCTGTCGGTAAAGCAAATAGGGAGGGCCTCGGGGTAATTGGTGCTATTGTCCGGAATCCAGCCGGAATGGCATAAAACGTAGTATAACGTATCCCTCATTTAATGATAGTAATGGAAAACCGACTATTAATAACTATAGTGTATGTCTTCCTGTGAATTTTCTCGCAATAGACATATTGTACCAAAGTAAACGGCATAATGCATCCTTTTTTTATTTGCACCGTTTGCAAGCCATCCGTGATCCGAAAACAGATCAAAAAAGTGCTTCCTGTCTGCTCGCGCGCCTGCATATTGGGACAGGCAACGGGAATACTTATTAATTGAGTATTGGGAAAAGCGGAAGGGTTGCGTGTTTATTGGACAATAAAGGATATTTCAAGTCTGACGATAAACTGGCCGCATTTAAGGTGGCAAGGGCTATTTCGGAAACCATGGAAATAACGGGGTTAAGACATAGAACAAGTATTGCCCGCGAACGCACTATTGTGGCCATGTGCATTGGAACTGACCGTTCCACCGGGGATTCACTGGGACCTCTTGTAGGAGATATGTTGGTTAAATATAAAATAAACGGTGTTTATGTATATGGCACTCTGGATTATCCCGTTCATGCGCGAAATTTGGAGGAAACACTGTTAAAAGCCCTCACCCTTCATCCGGAAGCATATTTGGTTGCCGTAGACGCGTCCCTGGGCACATTGGACCATGTGGGATGCATTTCTGTCGGGAATGGGCCGATAAAGCCGGGAGCGGGGCTGAAAAAGGAGTTGCCGGCCGTAGGGGATATGCATATTACCGGGGTAGTGAATACAGGCGGATTTATGGATTTTCTTGTCCTGCAAAGCACCCGGCTGTCTGTAGTCATGAAAATGGCTGATATAATTGCCCGGGGACTTCATATGGCATTTAATGAGTACTCATCTGTTAACTTTCATGATACGTACAATGTTCTATAGAATAAATAAGGACGAGATAAAAAAGTTTACCCAATCTAAGTTTAAAGACAGGCAATAGTGGTATATAAATCATTACTCAGGCAATAAAATATATAGTTGCTTAAATTTAGAATGGCTTGAGCGGATTTTTAAGAACATAGGTATTATTGCCCAATTATTTAGAATAACAGAGGGAAAGGAGCCAATGTATGGAAAAATGGGTTTGCACAGTTTGCGGTTTTGAATATGATCCGGAGGTAGGGGATCCCGATTCAGGTGTTGAGCCGGGTACTGCTTTTGAAGATCTTCCCGATGATTGGGTTTGTCCCGATTGTGGAGTATCTAAAGACATGTTTGAAAAAGCATAGTCTGTATTGGCATACATTGAAGCATGCAATTTAATTGAAAACTAAAAGGGTTAACCCCGGTGAATGACTTAAGGAGCTTATTTCATAACACCGGGGTTATATTATAAGAAACGTTCTTTTGCTGGCCCGATCAATCCGAGAATGGGATTAATTATGCAATAAGGACAGAAACTTTGAGAAATGCAACAAATAAAAACTAACTAAAAAAACGTAAAAAGAACTTGACAGAGCCGACGGGATTTTGTATACTGTAAAAGCCGCTAGTGAGTGGCAAAAACGAGACGGCATGGGAGCATAGCTCAGCTGGGAGAGCGCTTGCCTTACAAGCAAGATGTCATAGGTTCGATCCCTATTGTTCCCACCATACGGCCCGGTAGTTCAGTTGGTTAGAACGCTAGCCTGTCACGCTAGAGGTCGAGGGTTCGAGCCCCTTCCGGGTCGCCATTTTTGCCCAGATAGCTCAGTTGGTAGAGCAGAGGACTGAAAATCCTCGTGTCGTTGGTTCAATTCCGACTCTGGGCACCAAATATGCGGGATTAACTCAGTGGTAGAGTGTCACCTTGCCAAGGTGAAAGTCGCGAGTCCGAATCTCGTATCCCGCTCCACAGAAGAACCGCAGAGGGATTATATCGGAAGATGTATGAGCTGCGGTTTTTGTATCTGGCGCCATAGCCAAGTGGTAAGGCAGAGGTCTGCAAAACCTCTATTCCCCGGTCCAAATCCGGGTGGCGCCTCCAAAAAAGAATCCCTGAAGTGCTTGAATAAAGCGGTTCAGGGATTTTTGTATTTGCACAAAGACTTTTAGTTGCAGTGTT
>CAYWXN010000133.1:0-1732 GCA_964462075.1 uncultured Ruminiclostridium sp.
TAAATAAAGATATTTTAAATGTTTTAAAAGATCTAAATATGAAAAAAGCATACCTATCAAATATTCTAAATTATTATCAGTCCAAATGCATGATTAGTTAAATTGATTAATATATTTTAGGGTCATTATAGCGATTAACAGTTCAAATTGTAGTATACATATTAGGCTTGGTCTATTATGTATACTTTTTTATGCTGTTGCGTGATTTTTTTTTCTAGTGTAAGCTAAAACTATTAAACGATAATGCTAAAGAAAAATTTTGCTCCGGAGGTTCAGATGAAAAACCTTATAACTCCTGATGCTTATGTAAACTCAATCTTCGATATAACCCCTGAAACGCTTAAGGATAAAGGAATATACGGAATCATTCTTGATATCGATAATACTTTGGTTGCTACACATATAAAGGAAGCGGATGAGAAGGTAATAAACTTTATTAAGACGCTTAAAGAATATGGAATAAAAGCCATAATCGTTTCCAACGGAAGAAAGAAACGTGTAGAGCTTTTTTGTGAGCCCTTGGGTATAGAATTTTTATATAAAGCGCATAAGCCATTAGGAGGTGCATTTAAAAAAGCTGCTGAAATAATGGAATTACCATATGATAAAGTTGCTATTCTTGGCGACCAGCTATTTACAGATGTTCTTGGAGGAAATTTAGTAGGCATTCACTCTATACTTGTAAAGCCTATAGACCTAAATGAACCATTATTTATAAAATTTAAGCGTATTTTTGAAAAGCCTTTCTTAAAAAATATAGAATATAAGGATAAATTTTAAAAAAGAATGGTATATTTTTTTAGATTTTTATGCTAATATTTAGATAAAACAAACAGGAGGGCAATTTTTATGCACCAAATGAAAAATTATATGGAAGAAATCGTTTTAAGTGCCATGGAAGATATTTTAGAGGATATAAAAGTGTGTACTTGCGAACGTTGTAAATATGATATAGCTGCAAAAGCCTTGAATGATTTGCCTCCTCAGTATATTGTAACGCACAAGGGTGAAATATATTCAAAAATAAACAACTTAAAAGCACAATTTGAAGTAGATGTTATTTCTGCAGTTACTAAGGCGGCTATTCTTGTTAAACGAAACCCAAACCATGATTCCAATTTGGTTTAAGATTAATTAGCCCTGTACTTAGGAAATTATAGATTATTACTTGTCAATTAAACTGCCCGTATGCTATAATATTACGGGTATTTTTAATACACACGCTATCAGATTTACAGAGGTGTTCACAACAATTTGTGTCCTCTGAAAAGAAGAAGATAGCGGAGGAAAAAAACAAGGAGGACATTATTATGTCAGTAATTTCAATGAAACAGCTGCTGGAAGCAGGTGTACACTTCGGTCACCAGACAAGAAGATGGAACCCAAAAATGGCGGAATACATCTTCACCGAAAGAAATGGTATTTATATCATTGATCTTCAAAAAACAGTAAAGAAAATTGATGAAGCATATTTCTTCATCAGAGACCTTGTTATGGACGGCGGAAACATTCTTTTTGTCGGTACTAAAAAGCAAGCTCAGGACGCAATTAAAGAAGAAGCTGAACGTTGCGGACAATACTACGTAAACAACAGATGGTTAGGTGGTATGCTAACAAATTTCAAGACTATCCGCAAGAGTATTGATCGTCTTTTGGCGCTTAAAAAAATGGAAGCAGACGGTACCTTTGATGTTCTTCCCAAAAAAGAGGTTAGTAAGTTAAATCTTGAAAT
>CAYWXN010000133.1:1742-5699 GCA_964462075.1 uncultured Ruminiclostridium sp.
ATCCTAAAAAAGAAAGAAATGCTATCCTGGAGGCAAGAATACTGGGTATTCCTATTGTTGCTATTGTCGATACAAACTGTGATCCTGATGAAGTTGATTATGTTATTCCGGGTAATGATGACGCTATCAGAGCAGTTAAGCTCATCAGCGGAAAAATTGCCGATGCTATCATAGAATCGAAGCAGGGCGAAATGGGTTCAGCAGCTTTAGAAACAGAAGATGATGATGGTTCTGAAATTGAACTCGAAGACGTGCCTGTAGAAATTGCAGATGAGAACCCTGATTCAGAAGAGGTAGTAGAAGACGAATAATAGTACTTAACACGATTAGGAGGATAATATAATGGAAATTAATGCTAGTATGGTTAAGGATTTACGGGAGCGTACCGGTGCCGGTATGATGGATTGCAAGAAAGCTCTCATTGAAACTAATGGTGATATAGAAAAATCAATCGAGTATCTCCGTGAAAAAGGAATAGCAAAAGCAGCTAAAAAATCTGGTAGAGTTGCTTCAGAAGGTATTGTTGAATCCTATATTCATGGCGGCGGACGTATCGGTGTTTTAGTTGAGGTTAATATTGAAACTGACTTTGCTGCAAAGAATGAAGATTTTCGTTCATTTGTAAAGGATGTAGCAATGCAAATTGCAGCAATGAATCCCACATACGTTAAGAGGGAAGATGTTCCTTCAGATGCAATAGAAAAAGAAAAGGAAATACTAAAGGCTCAGGCAATTAACGAAGGTAAACCTGCAAATATTGCCGAAAAGATGGTAAATGGAAGAATAGAAAAATACTACAATGAGATTTGCCTACTTGAGCAACCTTTTATAAAAGAAAACGATAAGACTGTTCAGCAAGTTCTTCAGGAAAAAATCTCTACAATTGGTGAGAACATCAGCATAAGAAGATTTGCCCGCTTTGAAATGGGTGAGGGCATAGAGAAAAAAGAAGAGAATTTTGCCGAAGAAGTAATGAAGCAAATAAAGTAATTAAGAAGGAGGTATATCGATTTAATCATCATATACCTTCTTTTTTAAAATAAGGGTTATGCCCAGAATTTATTACTTTCAATATGTAATGTTTTTGGAGGTTTTATGGCATTAAAGTTTAAGCGAATTATGCTAAAAGTAAGCGGGGAAGCATTATCAAGCACAAAGAGCTTTGGTATCGATTCATCAGTTTTAAACAACATCAGTGATAAAATAAAATCTGCATGGGACATGGGCGTTGAAATAGGAATCGTTGTAGGAGGGGGGAACTTCTGGCGCGGACGAAGCAGTCAAGGTATGAACAGAACGACGGCTGACCATATGGGAATGTTGGCAACTGTTATGAATTCATTAGCCTTACAAGACTCTTTGGAATCCAGAGGTGTCCCGACTAGGGTCCAGACTGCTCTTGATATGCCAAGAATTGCCGAACCTTATATCAGAGGAAGAGCTGTGAGACACCTTGAAAAAAATAGAGTGGTAATATTTGCTTGTGGAACTGGAAATCCTTATTTTTCAACTGATACTGCTGCAGTTTTAAGAGCTGCTGAAATTGAAGCTGAGGTTATTCTACTGGCTAAAAATGTTGATGGTGTATATGATAGCGATCCTAAACTTAACCCGAATGCGAAAAAATTTGATACTATAACCTTTTTAGAAGTATTACAGCGTCAATTGGGGGTTATGGATTCAACCGCAACATCTCTATGTATGGATAATAATATTCCTCTGCATGTGTTTAGTATAAATGAACCCGAAAATATTATAAAAGTTTTAAACGGTAATAAAGTTGGTACATTTGTTGCTAAGGAGGTTTAATAAAAATGAGTATTAATTATGATGAGTTTACCAAAAAGATGGACAAATCTATTAATTTTTTGAAGGATGAACTTGGATCAATCCGTGCAGGAAGAGCAAATCCGCGCCTTTTGGATAAGATTACCGTTAATTACTACGGAACGCCTACGTTAATTACTCAACTTGCAAATATTCAAGTACCTGAAGCAAGGCAAATTATTATTCAACCTTGGGATGCAAAAATACTTAATGATATTGTCAAAGCTATCTATATGTCAGATCTAGGATTGAACCCAAACAATGACGGTAAAGTAATCCGTCTTATGTTTCCGCCATTAACCGAAGAAAGAAGAGTTGAATTAACCAAGGAAGTAAAAAAACTTGGTGAAAGTAATAAGGTAGCAATAAGGCAGATTCGTCGAGATGCTGTAGAAAACGTTAAAAAGAGAGAGAAGGCAAAGGAAATTACCGAGGATGAACTTAAGAATGCCGAAAAGGATATTCAGAAGTTTACTGATGAATATATAGAAAAGGTAGATAAAATAGTCGAAGTAAAAATCCAAGAGATTATGGAAGTATAGTATTATAGTTAAAGGGACTAAGCAAATTTAAGTTTAGTCCTTATTATTTAATCGCATATAGATGTTGTTACGTAATGTTGTTTTTACAACATTATTAGTCTATAGTGAGGATTTAAATTATGTGTGGTAGATTTTATATTCCCGAAAAAGATATTGATGACTTTGCGGGGTTGGTAAATAAAATAGAAAAAGAGCTGCTGAAGAAAGCCGGGGAGATTTACCCGGGAGATTATGCTCCTATAATTACCCCAAAAACCAAAATTGATTCTACTGAAAATCTTGTGCCAAACAAAATTAATCAATCAATCCATGCCGTTAAATGGGGATTTCCTGTTATGAAGGGCAGACCTATAATCAATGCAAGAAGTGAGACGGTAAGAGTAAAGCCCATGTTTAAGCTGCCGTTTGCTAAGCGCCGCTGTTTAATTCCCGCAAGAGGATTTTTTGAGTGGAAGAACGATGAAAACAGTAAGAAGCGAATAAAGCATTATATATCATTAATAGATTGCAGAATGATGTATTTAGCAGGGTTTTACTGGTTTTTCAAGGATAAAGACGATGTCCTGAGTCCATATTTTACAATACTTACAACTGAGGCCAATGAAGATATAAAAGCAATACATGATCGGATGCCGGTTATTATTACTGATATTAATAAAGAAATATGGCTTAATGAGGGAACCGATAATAATAAAATCGACACATTATTAAGACCATTGGATAAAGGTTTACTGCAAATACAGATTTCAAAATAAAAGTATTATAAATCCGGATGCCTTTAATTTAAAGTAATACTTAAGAGGAGAAGAAGCAGCAAATCAAAATTGCTCATTAATAATATGCTAAAAAAATAATCTCACATTAGACAAAATAATAATTTTGTTTAATATGAGAGAGATGTGGTATAATATATATATAAATAGCTTGTGAGGTGCTCTATAATGTCACTTGATTTCAATGATATGCCCGATATTGTTATTGAATTTTTAAACTATATGCTTACAATAAAAAACATATCAAGGAAAACCGTTTCCGAATATCATTATGATTTACGTACCTTTATGCGTTTTATTAAAGTTACAAAATATAATGCAGATGAAAATAATTTTAAAGAACTACCCGTTAATGATATTACTCTGGATGATATTAAAAATATTGATTTAACTGATTTATACAGCTTTATGGCTTTTACGAGCCGTGAATTAAATAATACAGCTATTACACGTTCCCGTAAGGTTGCATGTCTTAGATCTTTTTATAAATATCTACATACCAAGGTTAAGCTTATAGATTATAATCCTGCTGCTGAGCTGGATTCCCCGAAAATTGTCAAGAGACTCCCTAAATTTTTAAATTTAGAAGAAAGTGTTAACTTACTTCAAAGCGTCAACGGAAAGAAAAATGTCGCCCGGGATTATGCCATACTGGTATTATTCATGAATTGTGGGCTGCGTCTGTCTGAGCTTGTGGGAATAAATGTCAACAGCATTCGCGGTGATACATTGACTGTAATCGGCAAAGGAAATAAAGAACGCACTGTTTATTTAAATAAGGCCTGTCAGGATGCTATAGCGGCTTATAAAGCTGA
>CAYWXN010000134.1:0-5656 GCA_964462075.1 uncultured Ruminiclostridium sp.
GTTGACGATGAAGAAGAAGTCCGCAAAGGCATTATTCAAAAAACTGACTGGGAGAGCTTTGGTTTCGAGGTTCCCTATGAAGCCGAGAATGGCAGAGATGCTTTGGATCTGATTGAAGAAAATGTACCTGATGTGGTGATTACAGATATTACTATGCCCATCATGGACGGGTTAAAGCTGGCATCTGTTATTAGTGAGTGCTATCCTACAATTAAAGTAGTTATTCTAACAGGCTTTGATGAGTTTAAATTTGCTCAGCAAGCCATCAGATACGGGGTCGTAGATTATATTTTAAAACCCGTTCTTCCAAAAGATATCAACGATTTAATGAATAAACTGAGAAGAATGATTGAGGAAGAAGTATATCAGAAGGAAGATATCAATAGATTGCGAAGCCATTATATAAATAGTCTTCCAATCGTAAGGGATAAGTTTTTGATACAACTTGTTACCGGTAATCTCAGCAGAGCAGAAATTGATAAGCGAAGTCAGTTATTTGATGTTCATATAAAGGGGAATAACTTTTTGGTCGCGGCAGCATGTATAGATGCCGACAGCATCATAAAAAGCGGTTATGGCGGCGATGACAGTGAATTATGCAAATTCGCTATCTTAAACATTTCAAAAGAAATTATTGATAAATATCCATTCGGAGAAGCGTTTTTTCATGATGAGAATCTCGTTTTTATTATGGGTTCTGATGGAAAAGATAAAAATACTTTCTTAACAAAAGCTATTTCCATATTGGAAGAAATTCGTTTTAGTATTGAAAAGTACATAAAGATAAACATATCTATAGGGCTGGGTAGTATGACCGGCTCAGTGGATAAGTTGAAAGAATCTTATAAAAATGCGTTGACTGCCCTCGAATATAAAAGATTGATCGGAATTAATAAAATCATTTACATTGAGGATTTGGAACCTAAGACAACCGATGATATAGTTTTTGACGAAGAAAAGGAAACGCACCTTATTTCAAGTATTAAATTTGGCACCGAAAAGGATGTTCTTGGCGTAGTAGATGAAATCTTCGATGATATAACAAAACCAATCTTGCCTCTTAAAGATTATCAACTGTACTTTTTAGAAATTGTGGCATCCTTATCGAGATTAAGCAGGAAATTTCAAGTAGATATCGGACAAATGCTAGGTATTTCAAACATTAATGCAGAGATTTCAAAATATACGACTATTGATGAAATTAAGGATTGGATTAAAAAAGTTTGCATTAGTTTAAAAGATTCTATTTCTGATAAAATGCAATCCAAAACTCAACTGCTTTTGGAAAAAGCAAAAGATTACATTAATCAAAATTACTCCGACGATACCCTTAGTCTTCAGAAGGTGGCGGACCATCTTTATATAAGTGTTTGTTATTTAAGCATGATCTTTAAAAAGGAAGCCGATGAAACGTTTTTAAAGTATCTTGTAAGGGTGCGTCTGGATTCCGCAAAGGATCTTTTAAGTAATTCGGATTTACAAACTGCGGAAATAGCCGAACGGGTAGGATATCCTGATATCAATTACTTTAGCTTTTTCTTCAAGAAAAATGTCGGTATGTCCCCAAGGGAGTACAGGAGTAGCTTTAAGGCACAAAAGGAGACATAAAATTTGTTGAGAAAGGTTGTAGGATTTTTTAAAAGAATATTCAATCGCTTGAGACCAAGCAGCATACAAAGTGTTATTACACTATCATTTACGGCGGTAATGCTTCTGGCAATGATTATTGTGTCAATTTCTCTCTATCATCTTTTTTCCGACAGTGCTGAAAAAAATGCGGCAATCAGCACCCAGCAGATTATTGATCAGGTCAGCTTAAACCTTGATTCGTATATTAAGGAAATGATAGAAATATCAGATATCATCAAAAGTAATTTAAAAAGTGATACCTATGAAAGGAATGACCTTCCCGATATACTGAATGTAACCGCAAAAATCAGGAAGGATATCGTTACCGTTGTTGTGTACTCCCAACGAGGTAACGTTATTATAAGCAATCCAAAGGGCGTTTACAATAAGAACTTTGAGATAACAAAGCAGGAATGGTTTAATAATCTGGTAGATAATCCTGCTGATTATGTTTTTCTTTCCCCCCATGTACAAAGGATGTTCGAAGATTCTCACCCCTGGGTGGTTTCCCTTTGCCGGGGGATAACTTATTATGAGAACTATAAGCCGGTCGTATTGGTAACAGTAGTTGATATGAATTTCAGCACAATAGAGCAGATGTGCAATAATGTAAGTCTTGGGAAAAGAGGATACATATATATTATAGATAACTCAGGTAATATGGTTTACCATCCTCAGCAGCAAATGATTTATGCCGGCTTAAAAACCGAGAATACAATGGATGCAATTATAAGAGAGCCGGGATCATATTTTGATGATTATAACGGTGAGAGAAGAATGATGACTGTTAAAGACATGGGTTACTCAGGATGGAAGATAGTCGGTGTCAGTTATGTTGATGAATTAGTGACAAATAAAAAGTATTTTAAAGACATAATTATTTATATCTCTCTTTTCGGAATTGTATTTGAAATATTGGCATCTATGTTTATCTCAGCAAAGATATCTCAACCCATAAAAAGATTAGAAAAACAGATGAAGAGGTTGGAAAGCGGCGATTTTGAGATCAGTGTTGAGGAAAAAGGTGAGGATGAGGTCAGGCGTTTGTCTAAGGCCTTTAATATGATGGTTGCCAAAATCAAAATGTTGATGGATCAAATCATAACTGAGCAGGAGGGAAAGAGAAAGAGCGAACTAAAAGCACTTCAGGCACAGATAAACCCGCATTTTTTATACAATACGCTGGATTCTATTATATGGATGAACGAGAATAAGAACTATGAGGGTGTTACTGTAATGGTTGCGGCACTTGCAAAGCTATTTCGTATAAGCTTAAGCAGGGGCCATGAAATTATATGTATAGCTGATGAACTGGAACATGCCAGAAGCTATCTCACTATCCAAAAAATCCGGTATAAGGATAAGTTTGAATATACTATTGACGCTGAACCCGGTCTTCAGTCGGAAAGAACACTGAAACTTATCTTACAGCCTATTATAGAAAATGCTATTTATCATGGTATCAGCCCCTTAAATGAAAAGGGAATTATTAAAATATCAGTAATCTCAGAAGGTAATAATATTCTTTTCCAAGTTTCTGATAATGGCTATGGGATAAAGCCTGAGATACTGAAAGAATTATTGGTTCAGGAATCTACAAGTTATCATAGCGGCGGCGTGGGGTTGAAAAATGTAAATGAGCGGATAAAACTTTTCTACGGGGAAGATTATGGCATAGAGATCAAAAGCGAGATCGATGTTGGCACAGTTGTTAATATTCGTATACCCAGATAGCTTCTTTTAAAGGAGGTAGGCATGAAAACAATCAAAAGGACGTCATTGATTGCATCAATGCTAAGCTTGATCATCTTAGTATCAGGATGTGCTGGCAATAGTATTATGACAGATGAAGAACAAATTGATATCGAAGTAATAGTTAAAAATAAAGAAGCTCCGTTTTGGTCAGTTGTTGAAATGGGTGCTATTGCCGCAGGGAAGGAATTTGGCATAAGCATTAATTATGATGGCCCTACCGATGAAAATGACATTGAGGCTCAAATCAGGATAGTTAGAAGCGCTATTGAATCAAAAGCTGATGCTATTGTTTTAGCCGCCTGTGACTATGAAAGGCTTGTGCATATAACTCATAAAGCAATAACAGAGAAAATACCTGTAATAACAATTGATTCGGGGCTAAACTCCGAAAAAGTAAGAAGCTTTATTGGCACTGATAATGTAGATGCAGGGAAAAAGCTGGGACAGGCATTGGTTGAAAAGGTTGGGGACAACTGCAAAATAGCTGTGATGAGTTTTGTAAAAGAAGCAGCTTCATGCTATGAGCGAGAACAAGGTTTATTTGAAACTCTAAGTATGTATAAAGATATTCAGGTTCTTGATACTGTTTACTGTAATTCGGATATAGATATTGCTGAAAAGCTTACCTTGGATCTAATTGAAAAGTATCCGGAAATTGATGCCATTGTTGGCCTTAATGCATATGGAACAACCGGGGCGGCAAGAGCCATTATTAAGGAAAAGCAAGCAAATATTATTAAAATAATCGGCTTTGACAGTACGCCGGAGGAAATTAGATATGTTGAAAAGGATGTTATTCAGTCGCTTGTGGTACAAAATCCTTTCAGCATGGGTTATCTTGGTGTAAAATATGCTTACGACACAATAAAAAATGAAAGGATTCCAAAGATAGTTGATACGGGGTTAACAGTTATTGATAAAAATAATATGTACAATACAGAAAATCAAAAGCTTGTTTTCCCTTTTTCAGATGATCTTGATTAGTCCATCATATTACCGGATAAAGAAACTGATTTTTTAAATATCATTTATTTAATTTTGTTTATCGTGTAGAATGAAACTGGATTATAAGCATATAAAAAAAGGGAGGAATAGGAGGAGAAAAAGCGATGGAGAAATTTTCTAAAATTTTGTCTCTCGTTTTAACTGTTTCCTTGCTTGCTATGTTAGTAAGCTGCGCATCACCTGCACCGACAGTCTCTGACTCGACCTCTGCAGCGAGTAGCAGTACTTCGGCACAAAGCAGCGATCCGGCATCTGTTAACGACTCAAAACCTTACATAGCAGTAATCTCAAAAGGCTTCCAGCATCAGTTCTGGCAAACAGTTAAGGCCGGCTCAAAAGATGCGGCTGCCAAGTATAACGTTGATATGACATTTGATGGACCACGCTCAGAATCTGATATAGATATTCAGGTTGAAATGTTGAATGCAGCTATAGCGAAGAATCCTAAAGCCATCGTATTGGCGGCTCTCGATACCGAATCGGTCACAACTCAGCTTAATGATTTGAAAGAAAAGAATATTCCGGTAATAGGTTTTGACTCCGGTATTCCGAATGCTCCTGCCGATACCATATGGGCAACAGCCTCTACAAACAATGAAAACGCAGGTAAACTTGCAGCTGACGCAATGTTTGCAGATCCTTCCTTCCAAGCAGCGTTACAAGCGGGTAGTCCTGAGATGCCCGTAGTTCTTGCTGTCGCATCACAGGACGCTACCTCCGCGTCTATTGTCGGCCGTACTACCGGATATGTTAATCAAATGTTAGCAAACTGCGAAAAACTTTTCCCGGGCGAGGTGGCGGTTACAGGACATGCCAAATTTGCTAAGGCATCAGCCAAAAAGGCAGCAGTTGAAATCTTTGTTATTATACCCCCTTCATCAAGTGCGACAGATGCACTAAATGCCATCCGGACTGTATTTGGCATGGAAGGTCTTATCTCGGTCTTTGTTACTAATGAAGCGACAGTCGGCGGCATTTTGGCGGCTACCACCGATGGCACCGACCTTGACCGCGTAAATGGCAAGTATAAGGATATCACCGTAGTTGGATTCGATGCGGGTAAAGCACACAAGGAAGCTGTTAAGAACGGATGGTTCTTAGGCTCAGTTGCCCAGGATCCTTACATGATTGGATATCTAGCAGTAGAGCTTGCATACAAAGCATATAAAGGCGAGCCCGTTACTGATTGCGATACCGGATGTAAATTCTACAACTCAGAGAACATGGACCAACCTGATATAGCACAACTTCTTTATGATTAATTTAG
>CAYWXN010000135.1:0-5652 GCA_964462075.1 uncultured Ruminiclostridium sp.
TTATTATCATAATAAAGTGAAGAATAATGGCATAAGCTGAGCCCCATCCTATTGCAGAAAAACGGCGCCAGAATTCACATGCTGCAACATCAGTAGAAGATGTCGCAAGAGCCAATCCTAATGACCAGAAATTGATTGCTATAATCATCGCAAAAAAACAAAGGTTAGCAGGAGCTCTGTGATTGTTTTGCAGAACAAGTATTCCACTGACCAACGAAATAATACATGATGTAAAGAATAATATCGAAAAAACTATTGTATATTGCATCGTTCAACCCCTTCGTGCGTACTGTTTTAAATACCAAACCCCATATGTTGGGCAAACACAAATTATATAATTATAATAAAGTTAATGAGAAAATCTTGCTTTACTGATATTACTCTGATAAATTGTGGATGAAACTATATTTACCACATTTATTTTTTTCCCATAATTCAGAATTAGTAACAAGATTTGAGGTATTGTAATGAATAAATGGGATGATTTTATAAGTGCATGCTCCTCATGTAACAAATGCGGCCTTTATGAGAACAGAAGGAATGTTGTAATCGGAAGAGGTCTTGTTAAGCCGGCTCCGATTCTTTTTGTGGGAGAAGGCCCGGGAGAGCAGGAGGATATTTTAGGTGAAGCTTTTGTGGGCAGAGCCGGAAAACTTCTAGATCTTCTTTTAGATGCATTGGAGATAAAACCTGAAGACTATTATATTGCAAATGTTGTTAAATGCCGTCCGCCGGATAACCGCATTCCTACAAAGGATGAGGTTGATGCATGCATGCCCTGGCTGAGATATCAATTCAGTGTAATTAAGCCATCGATAGTAGTATGCCTTGGTGCAACAGCTGCTAAGGCCATAATAGATGATGATGTTAAGATAACAAAAATACGCGGCAATTGGATAGACAAGCAGGGGAAAATACTGATTATGCCCACATATCATCCGGCAGCTGTATTAAGAGATAGTAGTAAGAGGGCAGACTTCTACCTTGATATCAAAAAGGTACGAGAGAAACTATTTCAAATGACTTCAGGTTAAATCAAGCCCGAACACTTTAACTTGTCCACATGCATATCATAGAATATGAACTTTAAGCTAAGAGGTTTTAGATGTACTATCTAGATAATGCGGCGACCTCATTTCCTAAGCCCGTGGAAGTCTATGACAGCATGAATTTATTTATGAGAGAATCATGTGCCAATCCCGGGCGTTCATCTCATGAAATGGCAAGAAATTCGGCCTCCGGGGTTATGAGAACCAGAGAGGCTGCGGCAAGTCTTTTTAATATCGATAACCCGCTCAGGATAGGGTTTACCGCCAATGCTACTTATGCCCTGAATATGGCTATACAAGGCGTTCTAAAAAAGGGCGACCATGTAATAACTACGGCAATGGACCATAACTCGGTTTTAAGACCGCTATATGAGCTTAAGAGAAAAGGTCTAATAGATTATACAGTTGTAATGCCGTATAACTCATACGGAGCAATAGATGTTTTTGCAATATCCAAGGCTGTGAGGTCTAATACTAGGCTAATCGTATTGACGGCTTCATCAAATGTTACCGGTACCATTATGCCATATGAAGAAATAGGTGAAATGGCACGAAAAAAAGGCATTATTTATCTGATTGACGGTGCCCAAGGAGCCGGGGTATTGCCCTTTGATGTTAAAACAATGAATATATCAATGCTGGCTTTTCCCGGACATAAAGGGCTGATGGGGCCGCAAGGAACCGGAGGACTATATGTGAATGAGAGTGTCAGCTTATCTCCGATTATACAGGGAGGAACGGGAAGCCGCTCTTTTGAAACCGTCCAGCCGGTCTTCATGCCAGATATTATAGAATGCGGAACATTAAACACTCCGGGAATTATCGGGTTGGGTGCCGGTATTGAGTTTATCTTAAAGCTTGGAACCGATGCTATTCTTAAACGAAAAGAAATATTGCTTGGAAAGCTATATGAGGGGCTGGCAGTACATAAAAAAATTAAGCTGTATTCAACTGCGGAGAATCATAAAAATAGCGGAATAATTGCGCTGATTATTAATGGGATGGACTCTTCCGAAATAGCCAATCTTTTGGATTCAAGATACCATATTGCCGCCAGACCGGGTTTTCATTGTGCTCCTTTGGCTCACAAAGCACTGGGGACAGAAAAAACCGGCCTGCTAAGACTTAGCTTGGGATATTTTAATACCTTTGACGAGATTCAATATACTATTGACAGTATTAAGGAAATCGCTGAAACCGGGAGAACATAAATATTATTGTACACGACGTTTAAAGCCGGACTAAACATCGATAAATGTGATTTCAGGTAGTGAACCAAGCCTGAAAGGTACTATGACATTGCCTATTCCCCGGCTTATATAAACCGGGGTACCGTTAATTGTACGAAGGCCTTTATTGTGACCGGCCCTACAGGTTTCTTCTTTTCTGAAGATTTTGTATTCCAAACCGAAGGGCATCCAAATCTGGCCGCCATGAAAATGGCCTGAGAGAACTATGTCAACCTCTCCGGGAGATAAAGATAATGCAAATTCAGGATTATGACTGATAGCGATATTAATATCCGCAGCAGGATCTTTTTTTGAAAGAGCAAGCTCTTTATCGGGGTTGCCCTGTCTGTAATCATCTATGCCAACAAGATTTATACTTTTTCCTGCCTTTTTGAAAACTGTTGAATCATTTATCAATAGCTTCAGCCCTGAGCTTTTTAAATTGAATATAAAAAGCTCCTTGGACTTTGGATTCTTTTTAAAGCAAAGATGATCATGATTTCCCATCACAACAAAAACCGGAGTATTTACCGCAACTTCTTTTATCCAGCTCATAAAAGTATAGATATGCTTTTCCTTACCTATCATATCTCCGGCTATAATAATTAGATCGGGTTTGTTTTCCGATATAGCTTTAGCTGCCGTTTCCGAAGAAACCATAATAAGGCCCATATGAACATCGGAAATCAGAGCAATCCTGATATTCAGATTTTTCTGATGAATTTTTACAAATTCACATTTCAGGTGTCCGGCCTGCAGTACCATTATCAATACAAATAACAAAAGCGCCAAAAGGGCATAATACAAATTCTGTCACCACCTTTATCAGCTTATCATATGATTCATAATACAGACAAGCCTTATGTATAATAAGCAATATCGATTGAAAGACCAAGGATAAATACTTTGTTTTACATTGGATGTGAAGTGATAAATAAGAAATAGCGTATAATAATAACCAAAAGTATAGAAATCTGTATTAGCGGAGGAAATAGAAAAAATGAAAAGAGCTATTATAATTGTTTTAGATAGCCTCGGAGTAGGAGAAATGCCCGATGCCGGAGCCTATGGAGATGTTGGGAGCAATACTCTTGGTAATATAGCACTCGCAATGAAAAACGAACCCTGGTTTAAGCTTGAAAATCTCAAAAACCTGGGATTAGGGCATATAGAGGGAGTAGATCTCATTGAAAAGGCTGAAAATCTCCTTGGCTCAATGGGACGTTTGGCTGAAAGGTCTAAGGGGAAGGACACAACCACAGGACATTGGGAAATTACAGGGATAGTTTTAGATGATGCGTTTCCTACCTATCCTGAGGGATTTCCCGATGAAGTAATTGATGCTTTTGAAAAAGCCATAGGCAAAAAGTGTATCGGTAATTATCCTGCCTCGGGAACGGCCATTATTGAGGAGCTCGGGGAAGAACACATGAAAACGGGATATCCTATTGTATATACTTCGGCTGATAGCGTGTTTCAGATTGCTGCGCATGAGAGTGTAATCCCAATAAATCAGCTTTATGAAATATGTGAAAAGGCCCGAAGCATATTAACGGGTAAACATGCGGTAGGAAGAGTCATAGCCCGCCCATTTGAAGGGCAGCCGGGCAGCTTTACAAGGACTGATAGAAGGCGCGATTTTTCTTTAAAACCAATTAAGAAGACTGTGCTGGATTTCACCAAGGAGCAAGGATTTGAGGTAAGAGCCGTAGGAAAAATTGAAGATATTTTTGCCGGGCAGGGAATAACCCATGCAGTACACATCCATGGTAACAAGGATGGAATCGACCGGACAATTGAATGGGTTAAGGATGATTTTTCGGGGATTCTTTTTACTAATCTTGTAGATTTTGATATGCTTTACGGGCACCGAAACAATACTGAAGGGTATGCCCGGGCTATAGAGGATTTTGACGGGTGCTTGCCCGAAATAACCGGAGCAATGAAGGACGGAGATATACTTATAATAACCGCTGATCACGGTTGCGATCCCACAACCGAGAGCACCGACCATTCTAGGGAATATGTACCGCTGCTGGTTTATGGAAAGCCGGTTAAAAAAGGAATAAATCTTCATACCCGTGAAAGCTTTTCCGACATAGCCGCCACAGTTGCCGAATATCTGGGCGTTGATGCTGAGATTGAAGGCAAGAGCTTCCTTAGAGAAATACTAATATAATCAGGATGGTATAAATGAGGCGGGCGCAAGGTTTCTCACGGAGCCGGAGCCGGCAGGCATCGAAGGAAAGACCACCGTACATTAACAATATTCAAAAAGACTGAGCGACCCGTGAGCAAAAGACCTCTTGACCGGACATGACGGAGCGAACGCGGAGGAATGTCACTTACCGAGGGTATTGATATTTTAAAGCTGGGTGCTTAGAGGCGTAGCGAAGTGAGATTCTTGCGGCTGCCCACTTGCTGAAAATGAAAGCGGGCGCAAGGTGCCTCAAAGAGATATAAAAGGTCTTTTACATTTGCTCAGGATGACATTGTGAGAAGAAAGGTTGATTTTTCATGAGGATGGTTGATATTATCATTAAAAAGAAAGAAGGATTAAAGCTTTCCAAGGAGGAAATTGAGTTTTTTATTAAGGGTATAACCGACGGCTCAATTCCAGATTATCAGGCAAGTGCACTGCTTATGGCCATCTGCATAAAGGGTATGGACGATGAGGAAACCCTAAATCTTACCCTGGCAATGGTAGCCTCCGGCGACTCTATTGATTTGTCTCAAATACCAAAAGTAAAGGTTGATAAGCATAGCACCGGAGGTGTGGGGGATAAGACCACAATGATTCTGGGGCCTATGGTTGCGGCGCTGGGAGTCCCGGTGGCAAAGATGAGCGGCAGAGGTCTGGGGCATACCGGCGGAACTATTGATAAACTGGAATCAATACCGGGATTTAATACCGAGCTTTCTCAAGAGGAATTCATTAAAATTGTTCAAGATATAGGTTTGGCTGTGGCAGGGCAGACCGGGAATCTGGTTCCCGCAGACAAAAAGCTCTATGCCCTAAGGGATGTCACCGGAACTGTTGAGAGTATACCGCTTATTTCTGCAAGCATTATGAGTAAAAAGCTAGCTGCCGGGTCCGATGCTATTGTGCTGGATGTTAAGGTGGGAAGCGGCGCCTTTATGAAGACCACCGAAGACGCACGAAAATTGGCAAAAGCTATGGTAGAAATCGGTACGGGAGCCAAGCGTAAAACCGTAGCGGTAATAACCGATATGGACCGTCCTCTGGGGAAGACTATCGGAAACGCACTGGAGGTTAAGGAAGCAATTGAAGTCCTTTCAGGCCATGGACCCGATGATATAACAGAGGTTTGTATAACTCTCGCAGCAAAAATGCTGGAGCTTGCGGGGATGGG
>CAYWXN010000136.1:0-5567 GCA_964462075.1 uncultured Ruminiclostridium sp.
CTCCTATTTCCCCCATTGAGGGTACCAGAATCTTCACCTTTGGATGGTCTATAGAATATTTTTCTCCATCGCCGGTAACTACATATACCTTATTGGCAATTTTAACCACTTCGGCTGTTTTAAAGGGTTCCTGATCAGGTGATACTCGATTTTCCTTTCCGGAATCCTCCATATCTCTGTAACGGCGAACCACATCCAAAAATGCTTCAATACGCGTATCTACGCCGGCATCTGCGGTATGGGAATCCAGCTCCAGGGTAAGAGACGGCTTACTTCCCATAATGTTTCTAAAATAGGTCAATAAGAAGGAATCCGGACCACAGCTGAAATTTGTTATATATACACCAAAAAGCTTTTCATGTCTGGCTACAAAATGAGCGGTTTTTAAAATCCACTGACCTGATGCCCAATACATCTTATCATGAGAATCCTCGTCAGAAACAGGCAAGAAATCTTGAGGAATCACCCTGTAGCCTCTTGATGCCAATTTTTTCGGTATTCCCATATTCCCAAGTCCGGAAAATGCGTTATAAGGCCGTCCAAAAAGAATAATTGCCATATCCGGAGAATCTTCAATCTCTTTTAAAACTTTCTTTCCCTCTTTCAGGAGTGCTTCATGGAAATTGTTTTGTGCCTTCAGGCTTTTATTAAAGGCCGCTGTTGCCTCGCCCGCAGTGTGGCCCAAGCTCTTTGCCATATCGACAAATGCCTTTTCTGCGGCTTGGTAACCCATAGTCATATCTAATACCGGGCTAAGCACCGAAACGTTCTCAAGCTCAGGGAAAGCAGACTTAAGAAGATAAGGTTCTGATTGTACAAATGGGCAGCAAACACTCACGTCTTGCCCTCCCGGCACCGGAAAGGCCTTTACATGGGGTAGGAAGATAATATCGGGTTTAGCATTTAAAAGTTCCTGAAAAGTGCCGTGAGCCTGTTCTATGGGCCAACAGAATGCAGCACCTTTACGGGATGACCCCTCGGCATCAGATTTAACGGGATAAACTACTTCGTAACCCAAGGTTTTATAGAATACCGCATAAAGCGGCAACAAGGTGTTGACCATGAGAGAAAAGTTTATACCAACCTTTTTAACCGGGAATGCTTTACCAAGATGATTATTCTCTGTGCTAAGCCCCGCATATTCAAGAAGCAGCTTTTCTCTTAAGGCAACAAGATCCAACGCTTCTATATCTGCCTCTTTCTTGTTTGCAAAGAGATTATAATATTTGTTGCATGCTCCGCCAAAGGGATATGTTTTGTTCCCTATTTTTATCCGGGATATCCGGCATTTACGGTCACATTTTTCTCTGCCGCCCTGGCAGATAAACGGATCATCATAAGTTACTGTCCTTTCGGCCAGCTCTGATAGGTCATACCTTACAGGGTCGATCTGCCCATTATCAAGCATGGACATGGTTTCCAGCGCAACCCCGAAGGCACCCATAAGACCCGGCTCGGGAGGAACTATAATTTCGCGGCCTGTTAGATTGGCCATAGCGGCCGGAACTGCCTTATTGTAGCATACACCGCCCTGCATAAATACCTTTTGCCCCACGGCTCTGTTTCCTTTTACTCTGTTTAAATAATTGAGACAAATAGAATATACAAGCCCGGCGGCTATATCTGCCTTGGAGATACCGTTTTGTATGGCTGTTTTTATATCGCTTCCAATAAAAGCGGCGCATTGGTCGTTAAAGTTTGGGGGCTGCTCCCCCTTTACAGCTATTTCGCCTATATCCTCCACTTTCAGGTTAAGTGCTTCAAGAGCCGATTCCTCCAAAAATGATCCGGTTCCCGCAGAGCATGCCTCGTTCATGGCATAGTCCGAGGCCACCCCATTGGTAAGATAGGTATATTTAGCGTCCTGCCCTCCGATTTCAAACAAGGTATCAACCTTCGGATCAAAAAAAGCGGCTGCTCTTGCATGGGCGATTATCTCATTTATAACGGCGGGAGAAAGAGCATGAAGCCCGGAGATTTGTCGTCCCGAGCCGGTTATACCCAAACCTATAATATTTACGGGAACATCGAGCTGAGAATTTATGCCTTCATAGCACTTTTTTGATGCCGCCACAGGGTCACCATTGGTGCGAAGATATATCCCGGCAAGGATGGCCTGATCCTCTTTTCGCATCAAGACAGCCTTTGTAGTGGTAGAGCCTACATCCAAGCCCAGTATGCAAACATCGTCCTTATTCGCTTTACCCCTTACCGATTTCATAAACCTGACTTTTAACTTAGCTTCGGATAAAGGCTTATGATGCGGAAAGTCATATCTGCTTTCCTTAAAAATCTCATTAATATTAATTGGAATGGTCTCATTATCCAGCGCCCATAACGCTGCTCCCAAAGCTTCAAAACAAAAGCTGTGAGTCGGAATGGTTACATCCAAACCGGCTTGTTTAAGATACCCCACCATAATTTTATTGGCCGAGCTTCCTCCTACCAGCATTACCTTGGAATCTGCATCGCCCTTTAGCAACTCAGTTATTTTGTCGGCCATCATCTTACACAAACCGGCAACCACATTTGCTTTTGCAGCTCCTTTGTTTAGGGCGTGAGTACAATCACTCTTGCAAAAAACGCTGCAACGGCCTGCCACCTTGTATGGATTACCTGAATCGGCGATTTCGATGGCCTCCTCTATGGGAAGATTCATTCTTTTTATCTGCTGTAGAAAGAATTCACCTGTACCCGACGCACATTTATTACCGCTTTTAACTTCGATTATACGGCCTTTTTCGTCAAGCTTGTATACCATAAAGGTCTCGCCGCCCGCACTTACGATTACAGTCGGAGAAGATGAGGAATTTAAGGGCTTTGAGAAAGTTTTAGTTATATATTTATATGCCTCTTCTATGGCCTCGGGCTCAGACAAAGCAGTAGCGTTTACAAGGTGCCTTAATTTACGCCCTGTAACCACTATACGATCGGCATTTTTAATATTATCTTGATTTAATAAATTAAGGAGTATCTCTCTGGGATTTCCCTCATGGGATATAGAGGAAGTCTTATCGATTGCTATTACTTTTTCATTTTCCTTGATACACGCCATTGTCACAGTGGACGCACCAATACAAATTCCTACAGTTCTCATCTGTTTCTCCGTTTCAATCTGTGTTTCGTCCCGTTTTCTTTTTTCCTATATTATACCCACTATTTAAGCTTCGTGCAAAAATTGCCTGAGCAGGCGGGTAGGACAGGGTAGGACATTTATTTCAAGACAGATTCAAAAGTGAGCCGATAAAAAACGAGGGACATTTTTAAGAAATCATAATGAAAGTATCAAAATGTAAAAATGCATCTGAGTTTCAGCTATTAGGAATCCAAGTGAGAAACATCTGCATCAGAAAACTACGCAAAGAAGGCCTATCTATAAGACAGATAAGCAGATTGACTGGAGTAAGCAAGGGAATTATAGAAAGATCCAATAGATAGGACACAGAACCGTCCCCTGTCTTACACCCCTGTCTTACACTATATCTGTGAAAAATTCCTTTTTGAGATAATCCAGATTATCCAGAGTCTTTCCTGTTCCTATAGCCACGCAAGATACAGCATCATCAGCAATGATTACTTTTATTCCTGTTTTATATTCCAGAAGCTTGTCCATTCCATAAACAAGGCATCCTCCGCCTGTCATGACAATTCCTCTGTCACTTATATCAGAGGCCAGTTCCGGAGGGGTTCTTTCAAGCACAGAATGAACTGCTTCGACTACACTGGATACGGGCTCCTCAAGAGCTTCCATAAGTTCGGTTGATGAAACGGTGATAGTCTTTGGCAGCCCTGAAACCAGATTTCTGCCCCTTATATCCATCTCAACTTCCTTTTGCCTCGGGAATACTGTCCCTATACTTATCTTAAGATCTTCGGCCGTTCTCTCGCCAATCATAACATTATGTTTTTTGCGCATATATCGAATAATGGCTTCATCAAATTTATCTCCGGCGATTTTTACAGAGGTGCTTACAACCGTTCCTCCAAGCGATATAACAGCTATATCAGTCGTACCGCCGCCTATGTCCACTACCATGCTTCCGCAAGCTTTTGTTATATCTATTCCCGCTCCTATAGCGGCGGCTATGGGTTCTTCAATAAGATAGGTTTTCCTTGCACCTGCCTGAACTGCCGCGTCTTCAACCGCTCTTTTTTCAACCTCCGTAACCCCTGAGGGTACACAAATCATAACCCTTGGTTTAAAAAGCTTAAAGAAACTTCTTGAGCAAACCTTATTAAGAAAATATTTCAGCATTTTTTCGGTCATATGATAATCGGAGATTACACCATCCCGTAAAGGCCGTATAGCCACAATATTTCCCGGGGTTCTGCCAAGCATCTTTCGTGCTTCTTCCCCTACAGCTAAAATTCTGTCAGTATTCTTGTCAATAGCCACAACGGAAGGTTCTCTTAAAACGATTCCCTTTCCCTTGATATAGACCAATACTGTTGCGGTTCCTAAATCCAGACCGATATCTAATCCAAGGCCCAACCTTTACAACCCCTTTAAAACATTATCATTGGCTTGCATTTTGAATTGTACACAGTTTTAATATTATCAATATATTTCCCTTATATCAATAGTTAAAATGATTTTTAAATGCAGGGCATGCAAAAAGCCGGTTTCAACCGACTTTTCTGCTATCTCTACCGTATTTTTGCTTTGTTGCTTCCCCGCCACGGATATGACGTTCGGCCTTGTTTTCATCCAGTATTCTCTTAACTTTCCCAGCCATTGACGGGTCTAATTTTGCTAGTCTCTCGGTCACATCTTTGTGTACTGTAGATTTCGATATTCCGAAACTCTGTGCAGCTGCCCGGACCGTCGTCCTATTTTCTATAATGAAGCTCCCAAGCTCCAAGGCGCGTTCCTCTATGTAATGTCGCATACGCCTGCCTCCCGCACAGCGCCTAAATTGGCTTGATGTCCCGATACTATATATATTAGGAAAGGCCGGCCTCTATACCCTTTATTAAAAGTTTTATTATAATGCTTTTTTAGGACAATTATTTTAGGTGTTTACTCCCAATATGAAGTCCAAGGCTCATCGCAAGCAACATCCTTACCAAGCCAGTTAAGGTTTTCATCGTAATGCCCCAACCTATCCACAAACAGCTCATGATTGCCATAATAAATATTGATACTGATCCATCCGGGATCTCCCTGTGTGTAGCACCACTCATATAACTTGGTCAGATATTCGGTATAGACTTCCAAATTACAATCAACAACATCAAATTTTTCCGGATCATCTTTATGAATAACAATAAATCTCGGTTTATTCTTATTTAAGTCTAAAAATACTACATATATTTTTTCATCTGTAACCGCAAATCCATCGCAAAAACCTAATTCAAGAGTATCAGTAATATGGGTACTAATGTTTTTTGTCTCACCACTATTGATATCTATACACTCCAAGCCTTTTGCCATATCATGATAGATGAAGCTGCCATCAAGAACGATTTTCGAAGCGGTATCAATAAAATCCTTTATTCTTATAATTTCAGTCAGTTCCTTGCTAGCCAGGTTCAAAATATAGAGTGTAAGATCTGATATATATGAA
>CAYWXN010000137.1:0-5533 GCA_964462075.1 uncultured Ruminiclostridium sp.
AGTCGTTTTGCGACATAGAAACAGGATGTTGGCACGGAGCGCTAAATCGCAGCAACTACAGCCGCTAAACATGCAAAATTTAAAATGGTGTAAGTAACGCTAAGACATTTATATAGGCTCCTTTGGTGTAACAACAACAGTATAGTAATTCACATAGATCACCATACCCGGCTTTGCCCCTGAAGGTTTTTTCACATGTCTGACAAAAGTATAGTCAACTTCTGCCTTGGGTGACGATCGAGCCTTACTGAACCAAGCTGCATATTCGGCAGCCTCAATTATAGTAGAATCAGGGACTTCTTTCCCTTCTGTTCTTATTACCACATGAGAGCCGGCAAAGTTTTTGATATGAAGCCAGATATCCTCATGCCTTGCCAATTTCAAAGTAAGCTTTTCATTTTGTTTATTATTATGACCGATGAGAATTTCAAATCCATCCTTAGACATGATCTTTTGAGGAATGACTTTTATGGGTGAGGCCTTTTTGCCTTTTCTGTCCATGCTTCTGATGTAACCCTGTTCCAAAAGCTCCATTCGTATTTCGGATAGCTGCTCCGATCCATCCGAGTTTTCAATGGCAAAAAGCACGCTTTCAAGATAAGATATTTCCTCCCGGATTACCGCGATCTCGTTTTGCGCGTATAAAAAAGCGGTTCGAGCCTTGTTATACTTTTTAAAATATGTCTGAGCATTTTGCTGGGGAGTTTTATCCTTATTAAGAGGAATCTCCACACTCTCATTTTGTTCACTGTAATAGTTCATAATATTGGCCGTGTCCATTCCTTTTGAAAGGGAATAGATATTTGCGGTTATGAGCTCACCGAATAATCTGAATTCGTCATAGTTTTTGTTTTCTTCAAAGGTCTGTAAGTTTATTGCCAGCCGCTTTTCACTTTTTTCGAGAAGCTTAGAGACTTTATCCTGAAGGTTTTTAGCTTTTTGAGTATTAAATTCCTTACTGTTCTTTAAGACGAAATATTCTTCAACAACCCCACTAATGGTATCAAAACCTTTGGATGACGAATACTGAAAAAGTTTGAGACAGTGAAAATCGACAGGTTTTCCTGTACCATCATCAAATATCAATATCGGGGAGACTTCTTCATTCATCATTTCCCTTAAAGCTTCAGTCATCCTGAGGAGTTCATGGAAGGTCAGCTTATTAGCAGGTGTAGATTCATCAATTTGAGAGCGAAAACATATTTCCCGGCATAAAACAGGTGAAAAACCTTTTAATCTGTCAAGAAGGAAGGATTCAGCCTTTTTCCCGCATAGTGGAGCGGTTTTCAATAAAGTATCCAATGTATCATCTAAAGTAGGATTAAGCTTATCTTGAACGGGAGGAAGTACATATGCCCTTGCCGGAAGTAGCTCGCGAACCCGATTTACCTGATTATCGACATGCTTCATGGCATCGATTATAAAATTATCCTTGTTTAGCATGATAATGTTACTGTGGCGTCCCATGATTTCAATAATAAGTTTTTTCATACTGCGGTCACCTAAATCATCGGTAACCTCAGCTTCAATTGTAACAATACGTTCAAAGCCACTTGTCGTAATGCCTTTTATTATTCCCCCGGAAAAATGTTTCCTGAGCAGCATACAAAAGACCGGAGGGGTATCCGGATTTTCAAATTGCCTGTCAGTCAGATGGATTCTGGCCGATGTTACATTGCATGAAAGCAACAGTCTGTGATTTTCACCAGCAGCACGAATTTGCATAATAATAGCATCTTGCCTGATTTGATGTATTTTTCCTATACGGCCTCCAATGAGAATATTATTAAGTTCTTTAGCGATTTTATTTGTTAATATGCCGTCAAAGGGCATTTTAATCACCTCAATTATTACATTATGTTTAAAATAATTTTACAAATTTTTGTCGTAGTGATATAATGACACCTAGTAAATTAAGGATACTATTAAGGGAGGATTTTACAGTGTTATTAAGCAAAAACTTTGTAAAAATAAGTGTTTTAATTGTATCTATTCTTCTATTTTTAGGTATCAATCTATCCTTGTTCAGGTAATAATTGTTTCTAGCAACTTTTTTCAGGATACCTTAATCAACCTTTTTATAGGGGGTGTAATCTTGCGTCAAAGCTATGGAAAGCCAAAACCTGTCGCCGCCACCATAAATCGTCTCCCGGTAGTCCTTCTTATATTGGCGGTCGTTCTTTTCATTGCAGCCGATTTACTTCTTGGATTTGACTTTAACTGGGTAGACTATACAATAGTTATCATTATAGCTCTATTTGGATTAAAAGGCTACATAAAAGGATTAATAAATACGGTTTTCAGTCTCGCAGGTTATTTAATAGGAATGTTTGCGGCTTATTTGTTATCTCCGAAAATCACTCTGTTAGCTATGCAGAAAACGACACTGGGAGACACCATAACCAATAAGGTAAACGAGGTAATACCTGCTGTTTCTTCAATAGGAAGCTTTAAGATTTCTGATACGCAGTCCGATTCAGCACTGAGTATAATCGGCAAAATACCCGAGTTTGAAAAGGCAGTATCCGAGAATGCTATGCTGAAACAGTTAATTTCAACTACGAATACAGCGGTTGAAACAGGAACTATGTACTCCGAAACGATAGTAACTGTTAATGATTTGATTGTGTTCACCATTTTAAAAGTTATTGCATTCATCATTTTGTTTATTCTGATTAAGTTATTAATTGTAATAATAGGTAAGCTATTAACCAAGGTTTTAAGCAGCAGCACAATATTAGGAACGGCAAACCGAACTGCAGGTATGGCAGTAGGCTTAGCAGTGGGGATACTCATCAGCTATGTGATTTTTGTTATTGCCATTCCTATCTTGGGTTCAATTAATATTATTAAAGTTCCCGAAACATATACAGATTCGATAGCACTATCTTGGTTCAATAAGCTTATTTTACTGATAATTAAGTGATAAGAATAATGCGAAGTAATTCACTCAATCAAACGCTACTGAGCGGCGGCTGCTGCGATTTAAAGCGGGCAGACGACAAGCCTGCTTGTCGTTTTGGATTAGCGTAGCCATACGACTCAATTGAGTCGTTTTGCGACATAGAAACCGGATGTTTGTCCCGGAGCGCTAAATCGCAGCAGGCCACAGCCGATCCCCTGTTTAACGCAAAAAGATTCTTCACTCCGCTATACTCCGTTCAGAATGACAACCTTAGTTGCGCATTATTCTAATAAAGCGTATAATTCAAACAAGAAATAACTTATGCCCTGTTGTGCAGGATTAACCACCGGATAGCCGGTGGTTTAAATTTTGTTAATAACTAGAATTAAAAGGATAAACATATGAACAAACAACTTAAGGCCGATTTATCGATTTTCAGCATTACAATTATTTGGGGTTCATCTTTTATTATAATGAAAAATATATCAGGTGACATTCCCTCTTACGCATATCTTGCCATGAGATTTTTAGTGGCTGCAATAATATTAGCTTTGGTTTTTAATAAGCACCTTAAAGGGATAAACATAAAAAGCATAATGCGCGGATCTTTAATTGGGCTGCTACTATATGCCGGAATGATGCTTCAGGTTCTAGGGCTGAAAACCACATCGGCATCAAATTCAGCGCTCATAACCGGGCTCAATGTAGTTATGGTTCCCATAATATCTGTTATATCATTAAAAAAAAGGCCTCCTGTAAATGCAGCTTTTGGAGTTGTTCTTGCAGCTTTAGGACTTTTTTTGCTAACCGGTTTTCAGGGTAAGTGGGTTATAGGCGATACACTTACTCTTGCTTGCGCCTTGTGCTTTGCACTTCAAATAATTTTTATAGATAAATTTGCATCAGATATGAACATATATCATTTGGCTATGATTCAAGTAACGGCTGCAGCTATATTTTATCTGATAACTTGGGCAGGTGTTTCAATCACAAATGTTAATGCAGTTCCAATTGTTTTCAATTTCAAGATTATTCTTACCATACTATATACAGGGGCATTGGGCACGGCATTTGGTTATGGTGTTCAAACAATAGCTCAAAAATACACAACTCCCACCAGAACAGCTCTGATTTTAACTTGTGAGCCGGTTTTTGGTGCGATTTTCGCCCTCATTGTTCCGGATATTTACGGAAATACTGAGGCTCTGGCAATTCAAACAATTATCGGAAGCCTTCTTATACTATCGGGAATGGTCGTAACAGAGTTGAAATTCAGGAATAACAATTCACATTGAAGATCCTTCGACTTCGCTGCGCTATGCTCAGGATGACAGTCTGTACAAACGCAATTAAGCGGCGTAGCCGCTAAACTTGTATATGCTGTGCTCAGGAAGACATTAATACCTATTTGTCATAAAAGCGTAAAGTATATTTTGTTCACACTTTTACTCAAATTGCCGATAAATCTTTTAGAATTAATCAATTTGGAGGCTATAGAATGCGGTTTAAAAAAGCAGCCGTTATTTTTGTTCTAATAGTAACTGTAGTCATTTCATCAGCCTATGGCCCGGGTAATTTTATCTTTGCGGATACCTATGCTCCCGGTCAAACAGAGGAGGATGGGCTATTTAGCGGCGTTGTAAAAGAGAATAACCCCTCACTGGGTTATATCACGCTTTATTTCGAAGATGGGTCGGGAGTAAACCCGAACATAATTGACAGGCTGATTACCCTTCGTAGTTTTACTTACGGATATGACATACCTGTTTTAAGAGACGGATATGAAGTCAGTGTGGATGATATCAAGCCGGGAGATGAGGCTTTTATAAAGCTTGATCAGGACGGATATATAGAAAAAATAAGCGTAAAAAGCTTTTATGAATCTGTATATGGGACGGCATATTTAAAAGGCGCCAACTGGCTGGTCTTAAAGAAGGATGACGGTACCTTTGTTAATTATACTCTATCAAGAACCATTCCTGTTTATAAGCATAACCGGCCTTCTACAATTTCAGATATTGTGGTCGGAGACCGGATACGAGTCCTGGTGCAGACCAACGGCCTCAACATCGATATTGCGGGCATTGATATAGAAAAGCAAACCAGACCGGTTACCGGAATATTTAAAGGTAATATTGAATTTTTTGACAGAGTTAATACCTCAATTGCTGTATCAGGGGTTCAGGAATTTATTAACGGCAGATGGGAACATACTTCCGGTATAGGAATACAAAGCTTCAAGTACAGTAACGAATATAACGTACTACCTCCTAAAAGGCCGGCTGGAACAGTATATTTTGCTACTAAAAAAGCATATGACGGATTAGATAAGATTGTAACAGCTTCATTTGTCAGCACATCAGGATATGAGAAAACCATGAAGGATAATCTTCTGAGCATGACAGACCGAGGAATTCTGGAGCTGGAAAACACATCGGATATAATTAGTTTTGACAAGAATACCATCACTATTAAAGACGGAAGATTGGTGGATATAAGTGCTTTAAGCACTTTAGACCCATTGAAAATCTCTATGGAGAAGTCTCTCTATGATAACAAATATATTGCTAATGTTATTGTAAGCGAATCGATAGCTCAGAATGGTCTTGTTATATACAGAGGGCGTAT
>CAYWXN010000138.1:0-5532 GCA_964462075.1 uncultured Ruminiclostridium sp.
TAATTTCCGGATGAAATTCCTGAGCGCACACATGACATCGGCTAGAGGTCCGTAACATATTGGTCCTTCTGTAATCATTACGATCATTCATACAAAAAAGACGGGGTTTTGCTTAACCCCGTCCTCTTATATCGCTTAAATTAGAACATTGGCACAACCGCACCGTTGTATTTACCTTCGATAAAGGTTTTAACCTTTTCACTCTTAAGAGCATTTACAAGCTCTAAAATAGCCGGATTTTTTTCATTTCCTTCTTTGACACAAAGAATATTTGTATAATTATTCTTAATAACGTCAGAATCCTTGTCTTCAATTGCCAATGCATCTGTTGTCGCGTTTAGCCCGGCTTGAATAGCATAGTTACCGTTTATTACCGCAAGATCAACATCCTTCAGTGATAAAGTCAACTGAGCAGCTTCAAGCTCTTTTATAACAAGATTCTTAGGATTCTCGGCAATATCCAGAATGGTTGCCGTAAAGCCTGCACTTTCCTTGAGCTTTATAAGTCCTTGGGCTTCCAGCAGCATGAGCGCGCGGGCTTCATTAGTTCCGTCGTTGGGAACAGAAATTATTGCGCCATCCTTTAAATCAGCGATAGAAGTAGTTTTTCCCGCAAATATACCGAATGGCTCATAATGAATAGCGGCCACCGATACGATATGTGTATTGTTATCTTTATTGAATTGATTCAGGTATTGAACATGCTGGAAATAGTTAGCGTCAAGATCTCCGCTTTCAACGTTTGTGTTAGGTTGAACATAGTCAGAGAATTCAACAACTTTAAGAGTTATACCTTTTTCTGCAAGTATTTCTTTCGCAACATTAAGGATCTCGGCATGAGGTGTTACACTGGCTCCTACTACAACTGTAGAGCCCTTTACTGAGTTTGCGCCACATCCGGCGAATAGTGTAAGTACTAAGGTTAGTATCAGAGCTATCTTTGCTATTTTTTTCATAATCTTTCTCCTTCTATATATTACTCATCTAATGCGTTTATCGCATTTATTTGATATCTTATTTCCAATCTCTTGGAATATTTGAACTATAATAATCAAAATCACTACCATGACTAACATAATGTCGGTCTGCGAGCGGTAATACCCATAATTAATGGCTATGGTACCTAGACCTCCTCCGCCTGTAAAACCTGACATGGTAGTATATCCCAAAATAGTAGTTGTCGCAATTGCCGCGCCTACTATCAAGGATGGCTTTGCCTCGGGCAGCAATACTTTACAAACAACCTCCATGGTTGAGGCTCCCATTGATAGGGACGCTTCTACAACGCCCCGGTCCACCTCCTTTGCCGAACTTTCTACCAATCGGGCAACGAAAGGTGCCGCCGCTACAATCAATGGAACAATGGTAGCTGTAGAACCGATTGATGTTCCCGTTATTAATCTGGTAAAAGGTATAATGGCTACAAGCAGAATTACAAAAGGCACCGAACGTAATAGATTGACTATTCCGCCAACTATTCGATTAATTGTGGGGGACGGTCTTATCCCTTCCTTATCTGTAACTGCCAGAAGCATTCCGACAGGCAGCCCTATAATATATGCCATAACTGTTGAAACGATCGTCATATAAAGAGTTTCCAGAAGGCCTTGGCCCACCAGTAACAACATACCTTCACTATACATAATCCTTTTCCTCCGAGTATGTAATATTCTCGATCTCAAGATAGGTTGATATCTTTCGCACAACTTCCTCATCATCGGGTAATTTAATGATCATATGTCCGAAAATTTGTCCGTCTATATTCTTGGTGTTCGCAAATACTATGCTGACAGGCGCACCGCATTTTAAAACCATATTGGCTATTATAGGCCTATCGGCGGAGTTTCCTTCAAAAACTAATCTTAGGTATTTTCCACTGCCCGAAATTATTTCGGTATACTCCCCTTTTGGGAATATCAGCTTCTTAGCGGCAACTGTTTTGGGATGGCGGAAGACCTCATCTACTGTACCGATCTCTTCTATACGGCTGTTATCAATAATTGCCACCCGATTACATATCTGCTCAATAACCTTCATTTCGTGAGTTATGATAATAACAGTCAGACCTAACTTCTGATTCAATTCTTTTAGCAAAGCCAATATGGATTGAGTCGTGGTAGGATCCAGAGCGCTGGTTGCCTCGTCACATAATAATACCTTTGGCTTGGTGGCAAGGGCTCTTGCTATTGCCACACGCTGTTTTTGTCCTCCCGACAATTGTGCGGGATATGCTTTTTCTTTATCAGAAAGACCGACTGTTTTTAACAGCTCTCGAGCTCTGCTAACGGCATCCTTTCGGGATGTACCCACAAGCTCAAGTGGAAAGCAAATGTTATCAAGGGCGTTTCTCTGCATTAAAAGATTAAACCCCTGAAAGATCATTCCTATTGATTGGCGGACGTCTCTAAGCTCATTGTCAGAATATGAGGTGATATTAACACCCTCAAACATAACACTCCCGGCAGTTGGCCTTTCCAAAAGATTCATACACCGTACCAATGTGCTTTTCCCTGCTCCTGATAAGCCGATTATGCCGAAAATTTCGCCTTGATTGATGGATAAATTTATATCATCCAGAGCTACAACGGCACCATCTCCGGTCCCAAATGTTTTGTTAAGATTCTTAATCTGTACGGTAGGGATTTTACTCATTTCCCTGCTCCCTTTCTGTCTTTTCTTATTTATATAAAAATAAAAAAGTCCCTGATGAAAATCATCAAGGACGTAAGCGCTAGCTTCGTGGTACCACCTTGTTTCGCCCACACTTCGCAGCTTGGGCCTTAATGAGTACGGATATTAAATCGATACTCCTGTGCTATTACGGGCACACCCGTCACAGCCTATGCATAATGCAGTCGGTGCGCAGCTCCAAGACCATGTTCAGCAATATCCGTCATACCCCGTTTCACCCTTAGGGGCTCTCTTTGATGCGGTCTACCGCTTACTCTTCTTTTCATTGCCTTTGTTTATACTTTATTAGTTTTGTTTTAGTTTACAACATCGCTTCTCATCCGTCAATAGATGGATTGTAATTATTATGCGATATAGAGTATAAATGTCCCATAGTAATAATTTCCCCACCCAGATAATCCGCTTCATCAATATCATGAGTTACAATAATTACTGTCTTATTTTTTGTATTGTCAACCACATATTGCATGGTTTTTACCTTTGTCTTGTCATCAAGTCCCTTAAAAGGCTCGTCCATAAATATAATATCACTTTTAGCCAAAATGGCACGAACCACAGCAACTCTTCTTCTCATTCCGCCACTTAACTCTATTACGGGTTTTGCTAAATCATCTTTAAGTCCTATTTGGTCAAGGTGTGTATAGATTTCTTCGTCTTTTATCTTCTTATCGCAAACTAAACGTACATTTGATACCGCATTAAAGCTCTCACAAAGCCTATCTTCCTGGAAAACAACGCTTTTGTGCGTTGGAACTCCAGTAATAGTACCTTTGTCCTCACTAACCAATCCCATGAGAATATTTATAAGAGTTGTTTTCCCACATCCCGAAGGCCCCATAATAAAGGTCATTTTATTCTCGGAAATAACGGCACTAAACCCATCAAGTACAATATTTTCGCCATAGCTTTTTGAAAGTTCGGAAATTACAATATCCATATCATAATCTCTCCAATCCTGCAAAGAACTTTTTGATGAAATATAAAAACAGTTTCTCAAAACTTATGCTAGAAACTACAATTATAAGGGTCCAGGCAAACAAGTCTGCGGTGGTGTAATATATTTTTGCCTCATACAGCTTTTCACCTATGGAGCCATTGGAAACCCCAATAACCTCGGCCGCAATACCGGCCTTCCAGGCAAGCCCCATAGCCACGCTGCAAGCCGATATGAGATATGGCTTAAGCTGAGGCAGGTAAATAAATACTATCCTTCGAAACAAACCTACACGAAAAACCTCTGCCATCTCAAGAAGCTTTTTGTCAGTACTCTTAATGCCCTGGAGTATATTACTGTAGATTATAGGAAGTACCATAAGAAAGCTTATAAATAACGAAAGGGTCCCCATGCTGAGCCAGATAAGGCATAGAATAATAAAAGATGCCACCGGCACAGACTTTATCGTGGCAACAAAGGGCCAAAACATAATTTCTGCAAGGTGAAATTTACCCGCAACAGCAGCCATTAAGCTTCCTACAACGAGCCCACTAAGAAAACCTGCCACTATGCGCAGGAAGGAATACCCGATTGAAGTGAAAAAATCTGCCTCTGTAAAGAGGCTAAAAAGCCTCTTCACAACAGTTGTCGGGGTAACAAGCAACAGGCTTTCGCCAATTAGCATGGCACTTACTTGCCATACAAGAAGGGCAAAAGCTACAGATGCTAATTTTTCGATTCTCTTCCTATTTGATGTAGTAGAAATCATCGTCTGGTATTTTTCCCCCTATGGATTTAGGATTTTGCTCAAATAAAACATTGAGATATCCCTTAATTGCATTCTTCATTTCTTCACCTTCCATAAAGGTGATATTACAATATGGTATAGCCTTTTGGGCAACTGCGGCCTTAAATATATTAAACTTTTCTATAAGCTGCGCTGCCTCGGGAATATTGGCATTAACATATGCGGCAGATTCTCTGTATTCTTCTAAAAATGCGGCAATCTGCTGAGGGTGCTTTTCAGCAAAATCACTTCTTACAACAACCACACCCGTTATAAACGCACTACCATTGTCTAATTCTTCCCAAACTTTTGTAAGATCTACGGCTATATGAAGTCCTTCAACCTGCGTCTGGGCAATTGTTACGTAAGGCTGGGGCATCATGGCAATACCACTTTGACTATTTTTTAGTAGTGCCACAACCTCGTTAGGCTCGGACTTCCATTGAATATCTACATCCTTATCCGGGTCAATACCATGCTCCGAAAGAAGGTACCTAAGCGCATATTCAGGTGTTGAGCCCTTTCCTGTAGCGTAAATTGTCTTGCCTTTAAGGTCAGTAAAAGACTTAATCGCATCACCTTTTTCTACAATATATACCACACCAAGAGTGTTAACCGCCAGAAGCTTTACCTTTTTGTCAGTATTGTTATATAGTACTGACGCAAGGTTTGCAGGTACTGCGGCTATATCAAGATCACCTTTAATAAGTTTTGGTGTAATTTCGTCAGCCGATCCTAATATAGTGAATTTATAATTGTTCTTAGCTGTGCCTGCCTCGGCAGACTCCATAATCTTAATCATGCCCATTGAGGTAGGTCCTGTCATACCCCCTATGTTAATATCTGCAGGCTCATATACAGGAGCAGATGCTTCTGGCGTAGGAGAATCCTGAGATGCCGAGGGTGTAGCTTCAGGAGCGTTTTGCGAACCCGAGGGAGCCGGTGTATTTGTGTTTCCGCATCCGGATATAAACAATGTAAATAATACTGTTATCAATAGGACAGATACAAACATTCTTAATTCATTATTTCTCTTCATGATTATCCTTCTTTCTCAACCTTGTGCTTTGATACAACGGTTTTTGTGCTTACTCCTTTTAGCATGCCGAGCTTTCCGGAC
>CAYWXN010000139.1:0-1536 GCA_964462075.1 uncultured Ruminiclostridium sp.
TAGGCGCAAGCGGCTTTTCGCAAAGCACGCCTATTCCGGCCTCGAGCATTGCAACGGCGATTTCACAGTGAAGAGAAGGTGGGACACATAAAGACACAATATCGGGTTTTTCTTCAAGGGTAAGCAGTTGTCTGGCATCTTCTAAAATAACCACATCATTAAGATCATAGGCCTTAACCTTTTGCTGTGCTTCTTCTAATACTATATTAACAAGTGTTACGATTTTACATCTCTCGGGAAAAGCAAGGTATCCTTCTATGTGACTGCCCGAAATAGCTCCGGTCCCAATGATACCGACTTTTATCATTATGTATTCCTCCTTTGTTAACCGTTCTTTGCAAGATTTAAATAATGTGTATAATCCATAAACATTCCGCCGCTGGAATTATAGAAATCATCATTCAGACAATAGCCTCCGTTTTCCAATGCTGTCCATTTGCGGTCATTTACCGGATTATATTCTTTCATTTTTTCCCAGTTAACATAATTCTGCCAGCCATTGCTCTCTACTACAGGCAGCTTAAGGCCCGGCAGGCAGTTTAATCGTGCTGCGAAGCTCTTATTAAGCTCAACCATGAGAGGCCCGACAGTCAGATCCGCACAGAAACAATGGACTCCACGTTTTCCAGCTTCCTCGATCATCTGGTATGTGACTGTCATAGTCTTTGCTATAGGTTTAAGTGCTATTGCCGAGTAGCCCAAATTATCAATACGATCAGCAACATCCTCCGATGAGTGAGCACTCTCATCGGCAGCAATAATTATTGGTAGAGATGATACATTAATTCTGTAATTCTCCGGAAATGGTTCTTCTATTAGTACTGTTCGTTCAAGGGCACCGATCTCATCTGCATAATCAATAAGTTCTTGCAGACGTTCGATAGAATCATACCGGCCATTAGCATCCAGATAATATGCGATGTATCCACTGTCAGTATAAGGAGTCTTGATATGCTTGACAGCCTCATGAACCTCTTTTATGCGCTGCTTATCCCAAGCAAGCATTTTTTCGAGGCTACCATCCCCCTCAGGGTCAGAACCGATTTTTATTTTCAGGAAGAAAAAGCCTTCCCTTACAAGACTTATAATCTCGTCAAGTCCGACACCATAGGATATAAGCGGAATAACTGAAATGCGGTCATATCGGTTTGACAAATACTGTTTTGCACTATCCGGAATAAGTTCATCCAAATTCTTGTTATTGATTTTTGAATAAAGTTTCCATAATGCATGATCAACAGGTACCAAGGCATTTAAAACAAATGTGATCCGTACATCCTCCAAACCTGTGACCACTTTTGCGTAAGCAAGGGTCGAGGGGAAAATTTTCTCGATTGCATCCCCTGGAGTGGTAAAATTAAGTCCTATAAGTTGTTTAGCTGCAAATTCGGTAATTAAATACATCATTGCACTGGATGCGGCCGGTGATACAGAAGAAAATACGTCCTTATCCGACCATAATGTATTTTCGCACCCTAGCCCGTCTACCTCAATGCCATCGTCGGTACGCAGATATACACAACTCTGCCATAGGTG
>CAYWXN010000139.1:1567-5529 GCA_964462075.1 uncultured Ruminiclostridium sp.
AAACCAAAAGGGTGCACAAGAGGTTCTATCTCAAAATTACATAGGGCCTGACTGATTACTGACATATTTAATTACCCCCCTAATATCAAATAAAATTATGCTATAATTCTAGCAAATATGTTGGGGGAAGTAATTAAAGAAAGTAATGCTACAGTTATACAAAACAAGGTTTTACTAATGCTCTTGCAGATTTTCTAAGCATTTTATCAAAGCTGAATCTTACCCCGGCTGCTTTATATCTCGCATATTGTACTCTTTAACGATTTGCTATTCCATATCAATATCTGATGATTTAACATTTTGTATAAGAATCTGTGAAGGGGAAACGCCATAGTGCATTTTGAAGCGACGGGAAAAATAGGAAATGCTCTCAAAGCCCAGCTGATATGAGATCTCGCCGACAGTTTTATCCCCTGTGATAAGCATACGCAAAGCAGCATCCATACGCATTTGATTATGGAAGCTCTTTACTGTGGTACCGGTATACTGTCGAAATACCTGGCCAATATAATTTGGGGTCAAATAAAACTGTTTTGCGATTTCATCTATGCTTATATGCCTATGAAGGTTATCAGTGATAAACTCTTTTATTCTATCGATCAGGATCATGGTTCTGACCGTAGAATTTCCATCATATTCGATATTACTCTCAACCATCCAGTTAACAACATTTTGCACACAGTAGAAGAGTTCACTGCGTTTTGCATTTAAATAGTAACCCATACCTTTATTTTCATAACAGATACAACCCATCTCTTTATGAAGCTTATACGCCGCTTCATGGTCGTCTGCAATGAAGGCAATATGGGACTCATTATCTCCTAGTTCATACTTACCTTTTTTATCACGTAAATATGTTAGTTCTATTTTCTGAGACGTGCTGTTATCGCCTAGAAAGACTAGAGTAAAACTTCCGTCTTCGGCTTGCTTTCTTCTGACTTCTGTAAGTCCCAAAGCTTTTTGATAAAATGTAAGAGATTTTTCTAAGTCGGTCACATTAATGTTATAATGATCGATTTTCAAATTCATGATTCTTACCCCCCGATTTAGTTTATTTATTATTTTCAGTATTATATCAGATTTTTAATAATGAATACAAAAAACAGCCTAAAAAAGGCTGTCATTCTTATTATTCTAAAAACAATCCATTGATCAATGCATAAATGAATACTATTCTGATTTAGCAACTTTCATCTCATAATTCCATATTGCTTTCAATAAGAAATATGCTCCTGCTATTACTGCTGTAAATATTAAAATATCTAACATAATATGCACCTCCGAATTAGCGATTGCTAAGATTGATAATTAATTAACTATCAATCTATGTTAATAGTTTAACACATATTGATAAAATATTAACACTGTTATTTTCCACAAACATTTACTTTGTTTTATATAATTTTTAGACATTTCATTCAAAAGATAATGTAAATGTGTAGTTAATCGGGTATTGCAAACCGAATGTTCTATATATTTGTTTTTACAGTCAAATAAGAAACAGTTGCAAATATGTACCTTACTATATTATTTTATAATAGACTACATTTTTATTATAGAAAGCTCAGGTGTAAACTATGGACTTTTTTCTCGGATGTTCTGCTCCTGAAAAAGAAAACAAACCATACTATATTTTCTTATTTCAGAAGAATGATCTACTTGTAAGAAAACTAGATAAAGCTTATACCCTTCTTACTTCTGATGATCTTCCTCATTTGGAAGATAAGCTTGTTAATAAATTTTACATTGGCAGTTTGAACGAATACCCTGGCTATGCAGCAAGATTTCCAGTAGGCGAAGCAATTTCTGATAATATGGAGTTTGTCGGGCTAAGACAGCTCTTTGAAAAAATAGATGATATCATGCTTAAGGTAGCCTTCCGCGCTATCCAAATAGTTAACTGGGATGAAACCCATAGATTCTGTGGTGCCTGTGGTGAAGTTACTGTAACAATGAGTAATGAGCATGGCAAATTATGCCCCAAATGCAATAATACATTTTATCCGTGCTTATCCCCCGCAATAATTGTTGCGATTACCAGAGACAATAAACTTCTCCTTGCCGGAAATAAGAATTCTACCACAGGGCTTATCAGTGTACTGGCCGGTTTTGTTGAAGCTGGTGAAACTTTGGAGGAATGTGTAAAAAGAGAGATAAGAGAAGAAGTAGGCATAGAGGTTAAGAATATTAAGTATTTTGGAAGCCAATCCTGGCCGTTTCCCAGTTCGTTTATGATTGCGTTCACAGCAGAGCATGCGAGCGGTGAAATAAAGATCGATGAAAAGGAAATTTCAAACGCCGGTTGGTTCACCGCCGATGAAATCCTCAATATCACCAATATCCCCAAAAGGATAAGTATTTCCAGAAGACTGATAGACTGGTTCATAGAAAAGTATAGATAATAAAACACTTAGGCTGTAAAAAAATAATAACATTCTACAACCGGAAAAATGTTATTAGTTAATAAAAAATCGGTAGTGTAAATAACTTTGTGCTTTCTGCTTTTCCAGATTAATGAAAAATATCAGACTGCACTTTTCAAAGTACAATGTGTAACGATAATCTAATTAAATATAATTCTATCCATAATACTTAGGCTGTCAACAAAAAATTGGCAGCCTTTTTGCATAATGTAAGATTACTCAACATCCAAAAGCGATATCCTGCCGTCAAAATAGATGATAAGCTGCTCTAGAATCCTTGTCCATTCTCTTGATCTGCCTGTCCATTTTGCAGTGATGTCATTCATTGCTAAATACAGCATTTTAAATAGAGCATCATCAGTCGGGAATATCGTCTTGGATTTGGTTACTTTCCTAAGTTGACGATTAAAATTCTCGATGGAATTTGTCGTATAAATTAGCTTCCTCAACTCAGGCGGGTATTTGAAGTATGTGGAAAGTTCGGCCCAATTATTTCGCCATGAGCTAATGGTGCTGGGGTATTTCTTTCCCCATTTGTTATCCAGTGAGTCAAGCTGTTGTAAAGCAATATCTTCTGTGCTGGCCTGGTAGACCAGTTTTAGGTCAACCATAAACGGTTTAATATCCTTGTAAGAGACAAACCGTGTGGAATAGCGGATTTGGTGGACAATGCAGCGCTGTATTTCAGTTTTTGGGTAAACTGCATGAATTGCATCGTTAAATCCGGTTAAACCATCTACAGAAGCAATTAGAATATCTTCCGTGCCTCTGTTCTTGATTTCATTTAAAACGCCTAACCAGTATTTAGCGCTTTCATTACCGCCTATCCACATCCCCATAACTTCTTTGGTACCATCAAGCTTAGTTCCTATGGCTATGTAAACTGCTTTCTTTATGACGGCATTATCCTGCCTAACATTGTAGTGAATTGCATCCATGAAGACTATGGCGTACTTTCGAGACAATGGGCGGTTCTGCCATTCTCTTGCGATAGGCAGAATCCGATCTGTCATCCTTGATATCATTGCAGGGGAAGCTTCAACTCCGTATACGCTTTGGAGGTGTTCCGTAATATCTCTTGTTGTCATCCCCTTTGCGTACATTGACAATACTTGATCTTCTATGCTAGAGATATCTGTTTGATGTTTCTTGATGATTTGAGGCTCGAATTCGCCATCACGATCTCTTGGGATATCTAGAGATATATCTCCCATCGATGAGGTTACTGTTTTCTTGCTATAGCCATTCCGGCGATTCTCGGTCTCTTTGTTTTTATAGTCATACTTAGAGTACCCGAGGTCTTCTTCTAATTCGCCTTCCAACATTCCTTGTAAGGTATCCCCTAATAGGTCCTTCAGCATTGATTGCACACCATCCGCATCCTCGGGTTTGTAGGTGGCCAGAAGTTGATTGATAAGATTCTTTCGTTCTTCGGTTAATTTTCTTTGCCTTGCCATAAAAAATCCTCCCAGGTTAATATTTATTTTATCATTAACCTGGAAGGATTTACTTTGTTAGCACAAAATTATTTACAGTCTC
>CAYWXN010000140.1:0-5509 GCA_964462075.1 uncultured Ruminiclostridium sp.
TTTGGCTCAGCCATAATAATACCTTTGAATTGAAGATTTATCAGAAGACCAAATACAAAAAACAATATAAATGTAATGGCACGAATGCCTCTGTTCATTCAGATCCTGCCTTTCAAAAAAATCAAATAAACTCCTTAATTCTCACTATTTTTGATACCGAGGTGTCTATGTATCTATCATCGACCTGCACAACCGGACGAGCAAAGTTGGCTTTATTCATGAATACTACAACTCCGCTTTCCCCTGTATTTAGCAATACCTTGGCTCCTAAATAATATGTAGTAATATTATCTAAGAATACATTTAAAACTATAGGGTCCAATAAACCAAAGCTTCCATGCTGCATTAGTTCAAATACCTTAAACGGAGTGTCTTTGCTCTTATATGAACGATTGGCCGTCATTGCATCAAATATATCCGACACTGTTATAATTTTTGAGTACAGATTTAACTTATTCCCTGTAAGTCCCATAGGGTAGCCGCTTCCATCTTCTTTTTCATGGTGGGTTAAAATAGCCTTGGCTACCTCTGGTGGAACATCCTCAGATTCTTTTACAATATTATATCCATATTCTGAATGCCTTTTCATTTCATTAAATTCGTCATCTGTCAGTTTACCTGGCTTATTTAACAGTTCCAGCGGTATTTTCGACTTTCCAATATCATGAAGTAGGCCGGCTTGAGTCAGATTCTTTACATGGTATTCATCCAGCCTCAGCCACTTACAGATAATCATACAAAGCATGGATACATTAATACTATGATAATATGTATATTCATCAATGCTTCTTACCTCTGTTATAGTATCAATAATATTACGGTTACTCTCTGATTTCTTTACAATTGAGTTTACTATATCATCGGTAGCTTCAACATCTATTTTCCTACCCGAGGAAATAGACTGGAACATTTGCTTCGTGGAATTCAAATCGTTCTCATATTCGGCTTTAAAGCGCTCCGGTGAGTCTTCATCATAATTAAACCCGCTCATCTCTTGGGGCTCATCTATTTGCACGTATAATTCATCAATACCCACGTTTTTAAGGCGCTGAATTGTAAGGCTGTCCAATGCAACCCCATCCCAAAGCATTACATTGCCTTCCTTATTAAAAATGACATCTGCTGTTTTCATACCCGGATTTATCAATTCAATGGGCAAAAGCATTTTTTTACTAACCATGCTACACAGCCTCCAGTTTCCCAGATTTATCTTTAGTCTCTTTAATATTATCGAAATTTATAAGGCATGCCTTAAGAGTTACCCTTCACACATTTTTTTAAAAGTATCCTCATCTATAATATTAACCCCAAGTTGTACTGCTTTGTCAAGTTTACTCCCTGCTTCCTCTCCTGCCAAAACATAGGATGTTTTTTTAGATACACTTCCCGAGACCTTTCCGCCCCTTTTTTCAATAAGCTCCGTTGCCTCTGCTCTCGAATAGGTGGGTAATGTCCCTGTGAGTACAAAGGTAAGACCGGTAAATACTCCTGTTTTTTGTCCCTGAACTCTCGATTCCATATTAACACCATATTCTTTTAACAAATTTATAGTGTGTATGGTTTGTTCTTGCTTTAAAAAACTTTCCAAGCTTACTGCCATCTTCTCGCCATACTCATCGACCTTTTGAAAATCTTCGCATGTGGCTGCCCTAAGGGCATCCATAGTCTTAAAACATTCGGATGCAAGCTGAGCAGCTCTCTTTCCTATATGTCGTGCTCCGAGACCAAAAAGCAGCTTACTCAAATCATTATCCTTAGATTTTTCAATGGCAAGCAATAGGTTTTCAACTGATTTTTCCCCCATGCGCTCAAGAGCAATCAACTCTTCTCTTTTGTTATATAATGTATACAAATCAGGAATTCCCTTAATAAAGCCTTTCTCCAATAGTACCTCGATCAAAGCCGGCCCTATTCCCTCAATATTCATAGCATCACGGGAAACAAAATGTACCACGCTTCGGTATAATCTAGCCGGGCATTCAATACCTGTACAACGTGTAACTGCCTCCTGTTCTTCTCTTACAGCAGGAGCTCCGCATACCGGGCAATTTTCAGGCATTTTAAAAGGAGATGTATTTTCAGGTCTGGTCGAAAGATCAACACCTAATACCTCCGGGATAATTTCACCGGCTTTCCTTACCCACACTTCATCGCCTATTCGAATGTCTCTCTCTTTTATATAATCTTCGTTATGAAGTGTAGCTCGTGAAACAGTAGTTCCGGCAAGTCTGACAGGCTCTAAAACAGCATTGGGAGTTAATGCACCGGTGCGCCCGACCTGGATTATTATGTCCTTCAATAGAGTTTTTTTCTCTTCGGGAGGATATTTATATGCCGCAGCCCATCTGGGAGCTTTGCTGGTAGATCCCAGCAATTCCCTTAAGGCTAAATTATTAATTTTTACTACGGCACCGTCTGTTTCGAAATATAAGTTTCCTCTGTCTTCGCCGATAGTATGTATTTCATTTACTACTTCTTCAATTGAACTGCATATTTTAAAATCAGGACTGATTTTGAATCCCAGTTTTTTCAGTAAATACAAGGCATCGGAGTGGGTATTAAAGCTTACTCCATCGACTCTTTGTATATTGAAAATAAAAATGTCCAACTTCCTAGATGCAGTAACAGAAGGTTCCAATTGTCTTAAAGACCCCGCCGCCGCATTTCGGGGATTGGCGAAGATCTTTTGTTCCATTGCTTCCTGTCTCTCATTTAAGTCAAGAAAATCTTTCTTTGTCATAAAAACCTCGCCCCGGACTTCAAGATAGGGCAAGGTCATACCTTCCGGTATGGATAGTTTCAGCGGAATGGACCGAATGGTTTTCAGATTATTTGTGACATCCTCTCCTACACTGCCGTCTCCACGGGTGGATCCCCTTTTAAACAACCCATTTTCATATTCAAGAGATACCGATAATCCGTCGATTTTCTTCTCAACAATATAGTCAACAGAATTGCTTCCTATGGCATCCTTTACACGGCGGTCAAAAGCGTAAAGCTCCTCAATGGAAAAAACATCGTTCAGGCTTTCCATCTTTACTTCATGAACAACCTTTGTAAAGGCATCTTCAGCTTGCCCACCTACTCTTTGCGAAGGTGAATCGGCTGTAATCAGGTGAGGGTTTCTCTCCTCTAGGGTCAAAAGCTCATGGTAGAGCTTGTCATATTCATAGTCCTGAATTTCAGGGTTGTCATCGACATAATATTTATGGCTATGGTAATTTAGAAGTTCTCTTAATTCAATTATCCTCTTTTCGGCATCCATGAATTGTCACTCTCCGATTTCCTTGAATACATACATTTCTCGATCATGCTCAAAAACACCTATTTCTTCCATCGCAACTTCAATACCGTCTGCAATACCTTGAGCCGTCTTATCTCTGAATTCCCGAGAATTAAGTTTATTATTCTCCTCTTTATTTGTTATATAGGCGGTTTCAATCAAAACAGCAGGCATCTTGGTATTTCTAACAACAGCAAGTCTAACATCGCCTTTCATAAATCTGAATGTTATGCCGTTGGCTGCCGAAACCGAATCCCTCATAATTTCAGCATAGCGCTGCTGAGTAAAATCAGTATATACCTCATGCTTGTCTTCGAAATAGTATATCTCCATACCATTTACACCTGCTGCCCCTTTATACTTTAAGTCGTAGGCATTTACGTGGATACTCACAAAGAGAGAGGCTTTTTGCTCGTTGGCAAGGCTCCAGCGGGCAACTAGATCTTTTTCGCTGTGCTGAACCAGGCGCATGTCGTCTTCTCTGGTAAGAGCAACATTTATTCCTCTTTCAGTAAGTATATCTTCAACTTTTTTTGCGATATCCAAGACAATATCCTTCTCATACAAACCATCGATATATGGTGAAAATGTTCCGGAATCTTCATCTCCATGTCCGGGATCTATCATAACAAAAAACGGCTCCATAGTTTTCCCTTCCGGAACAGGAAACGGAGTAGGTGTAGGTACCGGGGTAGGTGTAGGGGGCGGAGTAGATACATCTATTGTTTCGGTTGGCTTTATGCCATATTTGTCGTTACCGTCTCCCTTAATTTTTGCGAGTATAACCAACACGGCTGTTATAGTAAGTAAGAAAACCAAAATTACTGCTGCGAACCGTGCTATATTTTTTATTCTGTAACGAGGTTGCTTTTTAGAGAAGTTCAATTGGGAATATTTCATTAGTTTACCACTCCATTAAATACTGTATAACTAATAATACACTAATCTTTATACAAAAAACAGTGGTAATAGGATAACTACAATCCACTTAATATAAAATACTACTGAATAAATCTATCAACGTCGTCGGGTCCGATATTTTCATGTAATGCCATGTTAATACCGTTTGCCACAAGTTTGGAAAGATAGTCGACAATATCGTCGGTATCCTTGGGTGTTACAACCAAATTCCCCGAATAAGGTTCTAAAAGTTCTATTATCATACGATATTTCTCATCCCGGTCAATACCCATTAACATCTTGTAAAACTCACTGCCCTGGCCCGCTTGTTCCATCATATTGTCCATAACAAGGTCAAGGACATCACTTGCCATGGTTGCGGCATCTACAACAGTGGGTATACCGATTGCTATAACCGGCACCCCTAGAGATTCTTTATTAAGTGCCGCTCTTTTATTGCCCACGCCGGACCCCGGTGCAATCCCGGTATTTGCCAATTGAATAGATGAATTGACTCTGCTCATACTTCTTGAAGCTAAAGCATCGATGGCGATTACCAATGAAGGCTTTACATTATCAACAATACCTTTTATGATATGTCCCGTTTCTATTCCAGTTATTCCGAGAACTCCCGGTGATATTGCGCATACGGGTCTCTCAGTCTCATCCACCTCTTTTGGAAGGTATTCATATATATGCCTTGTCACCAATACAGACTGTGCAACTTTCGGTCCCAGTGCATCAGCTGTTACATTCCAATTTCCCAATCCTACAATCAAAACCGTGTCTTTTTTATCCAAATGAATGAGGCTCTCCAATTCTCTTGCCAGCATCCGGCAGGACTTTTCATATAGATCCCTGCTCTTTTCGTTCACCTTGGGAATGTCCATGGTTATATAGCTTCCTATCGGTTTTCCGACCTTTTGCTCTCCCTCTTGTGTATCCACATGAACTCTGGTGATTGCTACATCGCTGTCACCATCGTTCTCAATTCTTATCCCTTCGCCAAGGCCACTATCACGGGTTCTGGTCTGTGTGCCTGCTCCCACCACCCTAGATTCATCTGCCATATCAGTTCTTATAACACGTTCATAGCTATCCATAAATACAACCTCCTGAAATATAATCAACTCCTATTATTGACAAAACCGGAGGTTTCATTCAAATTATCATGCCGAGATTAGATTATATAAACTGAAACTAAATCTATAACATACAAAGAATAATGCGGAGTACATTGTCATTCTGAACGAAGCGCAGCGGAGTGAAGAATCTTTTCTTCACTAATGGTGTGCCCGCGTTAAATCTTTTTGAGTTAAACTGGAG
>CAYWXN010000141.1:0-5464 GCA_964462075.1 uncultured Ruminiclostridium sp.
AATAATCTTAAAGCTTGAAAGGAGCAAAATAATGGACGACAACAGACAGAGAAACAGGAACAAGGAAAACAACAACAATAACAACAATAATGACCGAGAGAACAGGAACAATTGCAACAACGAAGAAAGAGAAAATAACAAAGAGTGATTTCGGCCACAGCCCAAGATGAGCGACCAAAAACAAGGCACGCAGATTTGCGTGCTTTGTTCTGTAGTGTCGGTAGCTGCATTTTTATCTTGTATCATGCCATAAATATCTATATACTTAAGTTCAATGGTTATTATTAGTAACCGCAAAATACTGGGGGTAAACCGATGGCACAAAGAAAAAGACGCTTTGGAGACCGCTATGACGGTAGAAAATTGAGATCACTTGATCCATTTTATAAGATTATCCCTTATATTATGAAAACCCGTATCGATGCACAGAACTATTTTGAGGAGAAAATTGAAATCAGCAACACCGAATCCTTTATAATACGAAAACGTAAGGAAACAGGCGAGAGAATTTCTTTTCTTCACGTTATTATTGCCGCAATGGTTCGCACAATTTCCCAAAAACCCGGAATAAACAGATTTGTAGCAGGGCAGAGAGTATTTGCCCGTAATGAAATCCTAATTTCCTTTGTACTAAAAAAGGAATTCAACGAAGAAAGCCCCGAAACAACACTGAAAGTAAAGTTCAATGCCACCGACACCTTTATGGATGTGGTCAGGAAGGTAAATTCAGCAATAGAAGAAAACCAAGGTACAGACACAAAGAATGATACCGATAAGCTGGCAAAGTTAATTATGGCTATACCGGGGCAATTGGTCAGATTTGTTGTGTGGTTATTAAGAAGCTTGGATTACATGGGCTTGATGCCTAAGATAATAAATAGGCTGAGTCCCTTCCATACCAGCGTATTTATTACTGATTTGGGTTCGGTAGGAATCCAGCCTGTATATCATCATCTCTATGATTTTGGGACTACCAGCTCCTTTGTGGCTTTCGGCATAAAAATGAAGGAGAAAGTAATCGGCGCTGATAATGAGATTTTAAACAAAAAGTATGTGCGTGTTTGTGTAGTAACCGACGAAAGAATCGTCGACGGCCACTACTTCGCAACAGCCTTCAAGCTTTATCGTAACCTAATAAAAAAACCGGATGCTTTAGATCAACCACCCGAGCAAGTTTTTGAGGATGTTGAATAAATTTATATATTTACCCTCTTCCAAAATGTTGGAGCAAAAAGTATCAGCATCGGATATATTTCCAATCTTCCGAAGAGCATTGTAAACGAGAAAATGATTTTACTTAAGTCCGAATAATCTGCAAAGCTTCCCATAGGGCCCACAACTGCTAGACCGGGGCCAATATTTCCTATCGTAGCAGCTACAGCCGAGAAATTGGAAACCATATCAAAACCGTCCAGCGAAACCAGTAGAAGAGATATAGTAAAAAGGGCAATATATATAAAGAAATAGTTCATTACACCGGAAAGTATATCAGCGTCTACCGTCTTTCCCCCATATTTCACCGTGTAAACAGATCTTGGATGAATAATCCTTCTTACCTCACGCTTAATAGTCTTAAACAGCAAAACAAAACGAACGCACTTAATACCTCCACCTGTAGAGCCTGCGCTGGCTCCGATAAACATGAGAATTATCAAAATTGATTTACTGAAAGCTGGCCAAAGATCAAAATTGGTAGACGAAAACCCGGTGGTTGTCATTATAGAGCTCACTTGGAAAGAAGCATGGCGAAGACTTTCCCAGACCGTATTAAAATTCGGGCCCCAAATATTCCAAGTAATTAAAAGTATTGCGCCAACAGCGGTAAATAAGTAGAAACGGAATTCCTCGTCCTTAAATATATTCTTTACTCCGCCCTTAATTGCCTGATAATACAGGGTGAAATTAACCCCGAAGAGAAACATAAATACGGTTATGATGACTTCAAAATATACATTATTATATGCACCGACGCTGGTATTCATATTTGAGAAGCCTCCGGTACCGGCAGCTGAAAAAGTATGTATCAAAGTATCGTACAGAGGCATTCCGGCTAACAAAAGCAATGTAATCTGAACCAATGACAGTGCAATATACATAAGATATAGTATTTTTGCGCTTTGTCCTATTTTCGGAACTAGCTTTCCGGGATCAGGCCCGGGACTTTCGGCCTTCATAATGTGAAGGGTGTTTGCTCCTGCAGCAGGCAATACAGCCAGCATCATAACCAAGACGCCCATACCTCCTATCCAGTTGGTAAAGCTTCTCCAGAATATAATCCCTCTTGGAAGGCTTTCAATTTCTTTTAAAATTGTTGACCCGGTCGTTGTAAACCCGGAAACCGTCTCAAAAACAGCATCTACATATGACGGTATAGCACCGCTTATACAGAAAGGGATAGCACCAAACAAAGAAACAAGTATCCAACCTAAAGATACGATTGCAAACCCGTCTCTGGCATAAAAATATTTATTGCGGGCTGGAACTTTATACATAGCAAAGCCAAAAACAACTAAGGCTATTATGGTTATCATAAAAGCCGATATATCATTTTGGTTATATATTATCGCAACCAATAATGGCGGCAGCATACAGCCTGCCTCAACCATCAGCAGAATTCCCAGGTTTTTTAATATCATTGCAATATTCATTATAATGGTCCCCCAGCTGAATAAATGATTTCATTGAAGTCAGAGATGCGTTTATCAATTGAAATAACAATAACACTATCACCTAGCTTTATCAAATCATCACCATGGGGAATGTTAATTTCATTATGCCTAGCTATGGCACCAATAATTACCCCACTCACTAAATTCAACTTCTTAAGGGATATATTTAAAAACTTTGTGGATTTATTGGCTACAAATTCAAGAACCTCGGCCTTCTCATCAACAATTTTGTAAACTGTCTCGGCAGGGTTTCCCTGAGCATTGTTGAGGCCTCTGACAAATTTCAAAATATAATTTGTAGTAATAAGCTTGGGGTTAACAACACTATCTATGCCTAAATCATGAAATAAAGCAGGGTTATCAATTCTTGTAGTCTTCACAATAACCTTTTTTACTCCGCTTTGCTTTGCCATCATGGCAGATATGAGGTTCTCCTCATCCCGTCCGGTCAGAGCAATAAATGCATCCATCTCACTTAAGTTTTCTGAATCAAGAAGAGTTTTATCAGTTCCGTCGCCATTTATAACCAAAGTATCCGGAAGCATCTCTGCAAGCTCTATGCTTCTTTCCTTGTTCATTTCAATGATCTTTACCTTTATATCGTTTAGCTTAAGGTTCATGGCCAGATAATGAGCAATCATTCCACCGCCCACCACCATAACATTTCTAATCTTCTGAGTGCATTTGCCGATTTGCTTACAAAATGCAAAAACATCATTCGGCCTTCCTATGATGTTTAACCTATCACCAGTGGCAATTTCAAAGTCGCCGTTGGGTATAATAACCTCATTTCCTCTTCTAACAGCACCGATAAGAATATTGGCTATGTACTTTCCGGCCATATTCTTTAGAGGTATACCTATTATAGGCATATCCTCGGTTGCCGCTATCTCGATAAATTCAATTCTTCCCTTTGCAAAATGTTCAACATTGGCAGCAGAGGGGAATCTTAGCATGTGAGCTATTTCACGAGCCGCTGCTTGCTCCGGATTTATTATAAGGTCAAGTCCCATTTCTTGTTTAAGTACCGAAAGCTCATTGGCATATTCCGGATCTCTGATTCTAGCGACTGTATGACTTGCTCCCAGCTTTCTTCCTGTAAGGGCACACACCATATTCATCTCGTCACTGGAGGTAGCTGCTATCAGAAGATCAGCATCTTTCACTCCGGCTTCAAGCATAATTTTTGTGCTTACGCCGTTCCCTTTGATGCACATTACATCCAGAACTTCACTGGCTTTTCTCAGTGCTTCCGGATTTTTATCGATGATAGTAACGTCGTGATTTTCCTGTGAAAGATGCTCCGCTAAGCTGTATCCGACCTTACCATCTCCGATTATTATAATTTTCATTTATGACCCTTCATTTCTTTTTTATAATACCTAAAACTATATCCTAGGTTGTATTATCAGAATAGTGACTAAAGTATGACTTGTCAATAGCATTTATTTTCTTTAAATCTGCACGGTTATTCCTGATTGAAATAGATATATATATTTATTCTTTACCCTCTTGTCTGTTATCTTCTCCAATGCTCTTGTATAATAGTCCAATTGTAGCTTATATCTGTTTTTAATAATATGCTCCTCACCCTTAGGAGCATAATCTGTTTTATAGTCAATCAATACAACTCCGTCATCCTCTTCAAAGTAACAATCTATAACTCCTTGAAGCAATACTGCCTCTTCCTCTATGCTCTCCTGATTTTTCATACCGGATAGTTCTTTGGCGGAAATAGCGATATTAAACGGTATTTCGCGGCTTATACTTTTTGCGCTTAACATTCTTTTACCAAGTTCAGATTCAAAAAAAGCTTCTATCATTCCCTTATCAACGCTCTCAACTTGCTTTACAGTTAAAAGGTCTTTTGCCACCATTTCTTCAACCTGATTATCTATACTTTTCTGATATTTTCCTACAGTATTCATTTTCAATTCATCTAGGTCCAGGTGCTGCATAATAAAATGGATTATGGTTCCTTTTTCAGCTGCACTTAAACCCTTCTTTTCTTCTAAAAACATAGGCTTTTTAACAAGTAAAGTAGTAATTGCAGGCAGTGTTGCGCTTTCCTCAGATGATTGGATGCTGAATCTCCGTTTCAGCTCTGTAACAGAAACCTTGGCCGGTATATACGCAGCATCGGTGTATTCATATTCCCAACTCAGTCTTCTGTCGATTTCTTCTGCTTTTTTATTTCCGGCAGCATTTAAACCTTGGCCATCCTCTTCTGTAACCGGAGCTTCCATCCAATTGATAAAATCACTTTCCTGTAATTCATCCGATTCTTTATCCATAAATATATCGCTTTTGCTCCAGAGCTTTATATCCCAGAGGGATGAATCCTCTATTAACAAACCTTTATACTCGTTTCCAATGGTGGCTGTGTTTCGAAACTCTTCACAGCCGCTATGACGTAAGACAGCCGGTATTATCCAATCAAGATAATTCCGTCCATTGAGCATTTCATAGTCGGGAAGCTTTTCTTCCTTAGTGTTTGATGTAGAAACCCACCTGTTTAAAGCCTTATCCATATTGCCCGCTGATCCTGTTATAATAAGCTTTTCGCGCGCTCTGGTAAGGGCGACATACAAAATTCGCATTTCCTCAGATAGAGTTTCGGTCCTAATTTTCTCTTTAATAGCTTCCTTAGCAGCCGAAGGCCATGAAAGCCTTCTGTTATAATCTACAGCATCAGGCCCGAAGCCCAAATCCTGGTGCAGAAGTATACTTTTGTTCATATCCTGCAAATTAAACTTTTTGCCGCAACCTGAAAGAAAAACAACGGGGAACTCCAG
>CAYWXN010000142.1:0-5461 GCA_964462075.1 uncultured Ruminiclostridium sp.
ATGAATGATCGAGCCCTTCGTCAGATTGTGGTCGGTATGGGCGGAAAGGCAAACGGCTTTACACGGGAAGACGGCTTTAATATAACCGTAGCATCTGAGGTCATGGCTATTTTGTGTCTGTCCACAGACATAACAGATTTAAAGGAGCGACTGGGAAGAATAATCGTAGCATATAATTATGACGGAAATCCTGTGACTGCAAAGGATCTAGAAGCCCACGGCGCAATGACCCTTCTTTTAAAGGATGCCATAAAGCCAAATTTGGTCCAAACACTGGAGAATACACCATGCCTTATTCACGGAGGGCCCTTTGCGAATATTGCCCACGGATGCAATAGCATAAAGGCCACCCGATTGGCTTTGAAGCTTGCCGATTATGTCGTGACCGAAGCAGGGTTTGGCGCTGAATTAGGAGCTGAAAAATTCTTTGATATAAAATGCAGGTATGGCCAATTAGTACCTGATGCAGTTGTTTTAGTAGCAACTGTACGAGCATTGAAATACAATGGGGGAGTAAAAAAGGAAGACTTGCCCAAGGAGGATGTAAGTGCTCTTGGACGTGGTATAGTTAACCTCCAGAAGCATGTTGAAAACATAAAGAAATTCGGAGTGCCCGTACTGGTTACATTAAATCACTTTTCTACTGACACCGATAAAGAACTTGCTTTTATAAAGAACAAGTGCGAGGAGTGGGGCGTAGATATTGCTCTGGCAGAAGTATTCCTGAAAGGCGGAGAAGGCGGAGTTGAGATAGCTCAAAAGCTTTGCGAAAAAATAGACCGACAACCGTCAGCCTTTAAAATGATTTATGAGCTTGATTTGCCCATCAAAGAAAAAATAGAGATTATTAATAAAGAGTTATATGGTGGAAAGAATGTTGAGTATACCACCAAAGCTCTCAATGAAGTAAAAGCAATTGAAGAAATGGGCTTTTCTAATCTTCCTGTCTGTATAGCTAAAACTCAGTACTCGCTATCGGATAATCCATCCCTATTAGGTCGACCGGAAGGGTTTACGCTGAATGTAAAAGAAGTGAGACTCTCTGCGGGAGCCGGGTTCGTTGTAGTTTTAACAGGGGATATCATGACAATGCCGGGACTGCCTAAAACACCCAGCGCAAATAATATTGACATTGACGTGAACGGTAAAATTACCGGGCTGTTTTGAATATGTAAAATTATCATTCGTTTATGCGGCCGCAAGGTTTCTCACGGAGACGGAGCCGGCAGGCTTCAAAGGAAAGACTACCGTACAGTAACAATATTCGAAAAGATTGAGCGACCCGTGAGCAAAAGACCTCTTGGCCGGACATGACGGAGCGAAAGCGGAGGAATGTCGCTTAACGAGGGTATTGATATTATAGAGCTAGGTGCTTGGAGGCGCAGCGAAGTGAGATTCTTGCAGCCGCTACTTGTAAACAGTGTAGCGACATTTAAAATAACTCGTCAAACTGCTTCATAAAGCGGACATGATCGTCGTACTCGGATATTACCTCTTCCAGCATGCCTGTGAAGTTTTTTTGCGCCCAGCTTCTTCTGGAATTGTAGTATTTATTTGCTACACGCCAGAACTTTTGAGGGAATAGGAGCATTGCTGTCATAACCGAAATTTCATCCTTTGAAACAGGAGCGATTTCTCCGTAGGCGTCCAATAAAAGAGAGGCCTTTTGGATGTTCCAGTTGCATTTTCGCATTTTTCTCCTGAGCAGATTTACCAAATCATAGATTCTAAGCTCCTCGCAGCAGCACTCGAAGCCGATAATATAAGTTATATAACCTTTAATAAGAATGTTTTGGTATGAATAATCATGATGGCAAATTCCGCCTTCAAGTAGGGTTTTTTTAACCAGGCGGGGATATTCGGTACCGTTAAGCAAGGAAAGGCTTTCCTCGGCAAGTTCAATAAATTTATCCACACAGTCAAGATATATATAATCGAAAGCTCCGCGTTCCCGCTCGGCTTTTCGTCGCATTCTTAAAATTTCATCATAACGTTTCCCGAGATTTTCGGGAAGTTTCCCCAAATCATTCGGAGCAGCGTCATTTTCATGTTTAAAACCCTTTCCTAACCTGTGCATGTGTGCAAGAGCAACTGAGGCTCTTATCGTGTCTCCGTCATCACTGAACTCGCACTCTCTGGAATCAAAGTAAGGAGTCATAACAAAGTTTTGGCCTTCAATTTCCATAAAAGGCCTATTATCCAAAGAAACAGAATATGTATCCAAATTCGTGAAACCGTTGTTATAAAGGTGTTCTTTTGCGGCATGCACATATAATATCCGATTTTCTGAACACTGGCATTGACGCAGATGTTTTTTTCCCACATTGGTATCTAAAACATAACCAGCCCTGCAAGGCTTAATAGAGATTACCTTTATTCCATAAGTTGCTTCAATTAAATCTTTGGATTCAATCATTTTGCAAATACCCCTCTATATTAATGCTTATAGTTTATTGTTTGCCTTCACATTATATGTTTGGCAAAAAAATAATATTAGCTATAAAAGAAACTTAAGAATGACAAGAAGTATTATTCCCGGAAGGCCAAGAATACCTGCAACCAGTGCAGAAAAAAGGTTCAGAGAAATAGTAAAACCCAGCGGCGCCCCGATTAAATTAATAATGATTATTGCTATACCGCCTAAAATGCCGTTGATCACCAAACGAAGTATTATTTTAAGGGGTAATAGCATAGCCTTCCCAAAGGCAAATACAATTAAGACACCGATTATCCAAGCCAATATTATTAGGCCTCTATCCATGTTGATCCTCCTTTTTAAAGGACAAACCCCGTCATACAGGTAACTAAAGTAAAAGAAAACGGTTATCCCCGGTTTTTTTATAGCCGCAAGGGATAGCCGTATCCATTTTGTTAAAAAGGTCTATACCCTATTTAATTTATATACAGGAAGGAGCAAAAAAATACTCCAAAATGGAGAATGATTTAAAATTTATTGTGCCAGATTTTCCTTAGCCTTTCTTAGAAGGTAATCATAACGAATCTCAGAAGCCTTAATTTTGTAGGCATAATAGTCCACCATTTCCTTGCCTTCGGCTGTCTCAAAATTGGCCATGGCATTTTGCCACTCAGTATAGGCATCCTGAATATTCTCCGCCAATTCTTGCATCAACTCTTCTTTTTCGGCGAGCTTTGCAGCTTCCCGGGCCTTTGCACCGTCAAATTTCCGTAAAAAGTTAAATGATTCGGACTTATTATTGATGACTTGATCTGTCATAAAATCTCCCCATTTCAACATTATCTATAATATTATATGTAATGGCAATGAATCAAAGCTGCATTTACGTAAAAAACACAGTCTCTCGCCATCATATTAGAAGTATAGTCAAAAATGGGGAACTTATACCTTTATTTTCTTGTTGCTGCTACTACTCGATTAATACCCGATAAATCTTTTAAAAGAAGTGTATTAAAGTCTTTATCAGAGAACAATTTACTTATTTCATATCCTTGATCATAACCGCATTCTACCAGAATAATTCCGAACTCAGAAAGAAGAGAAGATGCTCTGGTGGCCAGCTCACGATAGAAAATCAGGCCATCTTCCCCGGCTGCCAAGGCAAGATGAGGCTCATAATCTCTCACAGATTCCATTAGAAAGGGTATTTCCTTTAAAGGAATATATGGAGGATTTGAAACGATAAGATCATATCTGCCGGGAAAAACGAAGTTTTTATCCAGAAAATCTGCCTTAACAAAAGAAATTTGATTTACAACATCATAGCGTTTCGCATTTTCACGGGCAATATTCAAAGCTTCTGCGGAAATATCCACGGCATCCACATATACAGAGGTTTGGCTTTTTGCTATACTGACAGCCAAACAACCTGATCCGGTACCGATATCCAGTACCTTGTAGGAGTCTCTCTTTTTAAGCCTGAACGTGTCCTGATTAAAGAAAGCCGGGCTTTGTCCCAGAGCAAAGAGGGCGCATTGCGCCAAAAGCTCGGTATCGCCTCTTGGTATCAGAACATGCGGGTCAACATAAAAAGTATGATCCAAAAACCCGCATTCACCGGTAATATAGGCATAAGGTTCCTGACGGCCTCTTCTTTCCACAATTGAAAGGTATTCTTTTTCCTTTTCATTATCTAAAACAATCTGTGGGTTAGCGTAAATATAGGCGATATCTTTTTTAAGAAGCCAAGATAAAAGAAGACCGGCCTCTAATGAGGGGTCTTCCACATTCCTTTGGGATAAATATTCACTTGCTTTTTTCAAAAGGTTACCAAGTGTCATACAGCATCCTCAGATACAATAGCCGTATTTTCGTCAGCCTTGGGGGCTTCCTGCAAAACAGCCTTCAAAGAAGCAATAGCAACCTCCAGCATTGAATCGTCAGGCTCTTGAGTAGTAATCTTTTGAAGCATTAGCCCGGGTAAGCTGATTACGCGAACAATCTTGCTGCTGGATCTGGCAGACAGCTTAAAAGCTTCATAGGAAATTCCGGCAATAACCGGAAGCAATGCCAGACGTAAAAGCATATTTATTATAGGATTATGCCAGCCTGCGAAAGCAAAAACAATAATGCTGATAATAATTACTATAAACATAAAGGTGGTTCCGCATCTGGGGTGAAGCGTAGTGTGCTTTCTAACGTTTTCAACAGTAAGCTCCTCCTCATTTTCATATGCGTAAATTGTCTTGTGCTCGGCTCCATGATACTGAAACACTCTATTGATTTCTTTATTCTTTGAAACCAAATAAACATAGGAGATAAAAAGGGTAATCTTGATAACTCCCTCTATAAGATTAGCCAATAATGCTCCGCCGGTACTTTGTTTATCAAAGCTGAAAAGCCCTGCAATAAAGTTCGGAAGAAGAATGAAAAGACCTATGCTTAAAGCTAAAGCAAAAGCGACTGAAAAGTAAATCATATAGGAAAAATAGTTCTCTCCCAGCCTTTTCTTCATCCAAATATCAAATTTGCTCTCTTTTTCGTCCTCATCAATAAAATCTACCAATTCAGCCGATTCCATAAGGACCTTAACCCCCACTACCATAGATTCTATAAGCGAAACTCCACCTCTTATAAAGGGAAGACCCAAAAATTTATTTTTCTTGGTTACCGGGATCGAAGGCTTTACTTCTGTTAATATTTCACCGGAGGCTTTTCTTACAGACATGGCAATCTTGTTGTTCCCCCGCATCATAACTCCTTCAATGAGGGCTTCGCCGCCAATGTTGCTACAAACCTTAGGTTTTTTCCAAATTTCTTTATCCATAATTATACCTGCTTCTATATAAGTCGAACTAAGTCATTGTATCACTTATTTAGTTTATCTTATATGCTTTGTTTTTTTATATTACCTATTATACAGAAGGAATAACATTATAACAAATTTTTTTATTTCCATTGAATAATATCAAAACATTAGGTAAATACTCTAAATGACCTCACAATACATTTTGACCCCCTTTACTTGCCGGTATCACTACCGGC
>CAYWXN010000143.1:0-2294 GCA_964462075.1 uncultured Ruminiclostridium sp.
TATCAATTATTGAGGATACTCCCGGTGTTACCAGGGATCGTATTTATGCTGAAAGTGAATGGAGAGGGAAGAAATTTACCCTGATTGATACAGGCGGAATCGAAACCTATTCCGAAGACTATATTAAGCAGCAGATGGTGAGACAGGCTCAAATAGCCATTGATACCGCTGATGTAATTATTCTGATGGTTGATATTAGAACCGGGTTAACAGCCGCCGATGAGGATGTAGCGGTTATGCTCAGAAAATCAGCAAAACCTGTTGTGGTCGCCGTTAATAAGGCTGACAGCATTGGAAGTACTCCTCCGGAAGCCTTTGAATTTTACAATCTCGGAATGGGTGAAATATACCCGGTTTCTTCTATTCATGGATTGGGTATGGGTGAGCTTCTGGATGCAATCTATGACTATTTTCCAGAGGAAAATCCTGATATAGACGAAGACGATTATATCAAAGTTGCAGTTATCGGGAAGCCGAATTCAGGGAAATCGTCCATTATCAACAGGATATTGGGTGAGGAACGCGTTATAGTAAGTGATATACCCGGAACAACCCGGGATGCCATAGACACATTCTACGAAGTAGATGATAAAAAATATATGTTTATCGACACTGCCGGAATTCGCAGAAAGAGCAAAATAGACGAAGATATAGAAAAATACAGTATTATAAGGTCATGGACCGCTGTGGACAGAGCCGATGTTTGTATAATTATGATAGATGCTAATGAAGGTGTTACGGTTCAGGACACAAAAATTGCAGGCTACGCGCATGAACAGGGCAAAGCATGTATTATTGCCGTTAACAAGTGGGATATTGTCACAAAAGAAACCGGAACATTGGAAGAATACCGTAAAAAAGTAGTTCAGGATCTGGAGTTTATGAGTTATGCTCCTATAGTGTTTATTTCAGCAAAGACAGGCCAAAGGGTGGATCGCTTGTTCGAGTTGATTGATTATGTCAATAACCAGGCTTCTTTCAGGGTACAGACAGGGGTACTTAACGATGTTTTAAATGATGCGGTTGCTATGGTTCAACCACCATCTGATAAAGGAAAACGCCTTAAAATTTATTATATGACTCAAGTGGGGATTAAACCGCCCAGCTTTGTCGTGTTTGTTAATGACGCCGAATTAATGCACTATTCTTATTCAAGATACCTTCAAAACACATTACGGAATAATTTTGGTTTCGAAGGTACGCCCATTCGTTTTACTATTAAGGAAAAGGGTGAAAAATAATGCCTGAAATAATTGTAATAGTATTTTCATCGATTATCGGCTATTTATTAGGCAGCGTGAATACCTCGATTATTATCGGGAAAATTGTATATAAGACAGATGTAAGAGAGCATGGAAGCGGTAATGCAGGGGCAACCAATGTATTAAGAACATTTGGTAAAACAGCCGCCCTTGCAGTAGTCGCGGGGGACTTTCTAAAAGGAGTATTAGCATGTCTGATTGGACGCTATGTCTTCGGTGAGATAAATCCGGGAACCGGGATATTTCTGGGAGAATATTTTGCCGGATTTTTTGCGGTAATCGGACATAATTGGCCTGCATATTTTGGCTTTAAAGGCGGCAAAGGCGTGATGACATCCTTTGCAGTGATTCTTATGTTCTCGCCGGTAGCGGCACTAATATGCCTTGGGGCATTTATTGTTATTGTAGCTTTAACACGCTATGTTTCTTTAGGCTCGATGCTAAGTGCAGTACTGTTTCTGATTTTAGCATTCATTTTAAATGAACCGTTACCTATGCTGTTGATTGGAGCGGCAATGGTAGCTTTGATTATAATAAGGCATAGTGCAAATATAAAAAGGTTATTTGCCGGAAACGAAAAGAAACTAAGCTTTAAAAAAACTGAGGAGAGATAAATAGAATGTCAGTAGTATCAATAATAGGAGCAGGCAGTTGGGGGACAAGCCTCTCTATTCTTTTGAGAAAAAACGGGCATGATGTCCGTGTATGGTCATTGTTTCATAATGAAGTGGATATGCTCAATAATGAAAGGGAGCATAAAAATAATCTTCCGGGAGTTAAAATTCCTCAATCAATCAGGTTTACCACCGATATTAAAGAATGTCTTGAAGGGCATGATTATATTGTTCTTGTAGTGCCTTCGCAGGCGGTGCGGGAAACCTGCAGATTACTTAAACCATATGTATATAAGGATGATATCGTGATAATATGTTCAAAAGGTCTTGAAGAAGAAACAGGCATGAGGCTTAGCGAGGTAATGCTCAGCGAAATACCAAATGCTCGGCCCGTTGCTCTATATGGGCCCAGTCACGC
>CAYWXN010000143.1:2394-5459 GCA_964462075.1 uncultured Ruminiclostridium sp.
GAAGTTAAAATGGTGGTTGAAGGAATTTCTGCGACAAAAGCGGCAAAAGAACTGGCAGATAAATATAAGGTTGGCATGCCGATAATTCAGGAAGCGTATAGCATTCTTTTTGAAGGTAAGGATTGCAGAAAAGCTGTATACGACTTGATGACAAGAAGCAGAAAACACGAAACCGAAGACACCGGTTGGTGAATTGGCAAGGGGATAGAGAGACCGATGAAAAATGCATCTTTTGTCATTCTGAACGGAGCGAAGCGGAGTGAAGAATCTTTGCGTCAACATAAAGATCCATCGCTGTGCTCAGGATGACAAACAGGAACGACTTTTTCAGTAGTCTCGTACAGGGATTTGACAACTCAAATACTGGGAGAAAAATAATATGTATTCAACTTTAGAACAAATAAAATTTAAATTGAAGGCATTATCGATTTTTCGAAAATTATTAGATGATCGGGTTATGCAAGCTTTTATAGAAATGATAGATGAAAATGAAATTGATGCTGCTGTAAAAATCGATAAGTATGCTCGTTTTATATATTTATTATTTCAATCAAATGAAAATTTTACTGAATATGTTTGGCAGCGCATAGTATTTGATGAAAACATATACATCCGAAAATGTGCGAATAAAGAAGCCATTTCGCCTATGCTGCAAAAGTCGGTTGAACATGAACTGAGAACATTGCAGGAAATTTCACAAATAACATCACAGGATATAAAGAAAGAGATTAATTGCGAGGTGTTTCTGCCTGAATGGACTACAAGATCCGAATGTGACTTTGTTTCAATGTACGAAGGGCGAATAAATAACTTGTTTGTATTAGGGTATGGTATGTATGCAAACCATACAGTGTTTACATACAGTGAAGGAGAAATTGCGCCGGTAAAATATCCTGACCTTGTTCGGCTTTCAAATCTCACAGGATATGAACGGGAACGAAAAAAAATAGTGGACAACACCATTGCCTTTATAGAAGGCAAACCGGCCGCTAACACTCTTTTATATGGCGATGCCGGAACAGGAAAATCTTCGACAGTTAAAGCAGTTGTCAATGAATTTGCAGATCGAGGCTTACGAATGGTCGAGGTAAGAAAAGCTGATTTACTTAAAATACCGGATTTAATTGAACAGCTTGCCGATAACCCATTAAAATTTATTTTATTCATTGATGATCTGTCATTTTCAAAGCACAATGAGGCCATTGGAGCTTTAAAAGCTTTATTGGAAGGAACGGTTTCGGCGAGAACCTCTAATGTAATAATTTATACTACCAGTAATCGCAGACATTTAGTTAATGAAAGATTTGAAGATCGCCAAGGCACCGATATTCATATAAATGAAACAATTCAAGAGCAAACATCTTTGTCAGACCGGTTCGGACTATCAATCCTGTTTTCTAAGCCTGGTAAAGACGAATATTTGCAGATTGTACATCATCTCATGAAAGAGTATGAATTAAGAGAGACGGAAAATATTGATTTGCTTGCCGAGCGCTATGCTGTGGAACGTGGCGGACGCTCGGGCAGAACAGCACGCCAATTTGTAGAAAGCTTAAAGAGTGGTCTTTACTCCGAAGCAACCGGCTTATCTCACTGAAAGCATTTAATCTGAGCTATATAGCTAAACATAAAAGGTGCGGTTAGCAGATTAAACAGCATCAACGTAGCCTCATTACGGGAGACTTAACATCACGCCGCACGGAAAATCATGGGCAGCGTGATGAGCACTGATATAATCATATCAAACGGAAGGGGGTCTCGAAATGGATTGGATTACCGGGATACAGCGGGCACTCGACTATACCGAAATGCATCTGACAGAGGAAATCGACTATGAAGTCGTGGCGAAGCAAGCATATTCATCCGTGTTTCATTTTCAGAGAATGTTTGCTATGCTCTGTGGTTTTTCGCTTGGTGATTATATCCGTATGCGCCGTCTCACTTTGGCAGCCGAAGAGTTAATTCGGACAAATAACAAAGTGATTGATATTGCTTTAAAATACGGATATGACACTCCCGAAAGCTTTTCCCGTGCTTTTACGCGGTTTCACGCGATTACCCCGACCTACGCAAGGCATGGCAGAAATATCAAATCTTTTTCCAGACTGTCCGTAAAATTGATTTTATCGGGAGGCAATACTATGGATTACAGGATTGAAAAAAAAGACGCGTTCAAGCTCATCTGCAAGAAAAAGCAGGTCTACAAACCACAGGGAGATACCGCTACGGCAGATATTTCAGCATTCTGGAGTGAGTGCAGTCGGGATGGTACAGTTGATGCACTTTGCAAATATGCGAAGTTTGACAATTTACATGGCATCCTTGGCGTCTGCTTTTCGGGAGAAATGGCGGATTCCGGATTTCCTTACGGAATCGGAGCGGAGTATAACGGCACACCCGTGGAGGACAATGAGCTTGATGTTATTGAAATTCCCGCATACACTTACGCGGTATTTCAGTGCAAGGGCAAAATGCCGGATGAGTTCAAGAAAACTTATCAAAGGATCTGCACCGAGTTTTTTCCGCAGAGCAACTATGAGTACGGCAATGGTGTGGAGCTTGAGGTATATCCTTCAAAGGACACACAGGACCCAAATTACACCTGCGAAATTTGGATTGCTGTAAACGATAAAAAATAAGAAAAAAAATAAAAGCATCTGTCGGAAACGGCAGATGCTTAAATTATGCCATAATTTATGGGGTCACAGCTTAGCCTGCCATTCGGTATCCTTGAAGCCAACCAGTACAAAATCTTCTCCTACCAGAATCGGACGCTTTACTAGCATTCCATCAGTGGCAAGCAGAGAAAGTTGTTCATCCTCTGTCATAGACGATAATTTTTTCGACAATTCCAGCGCTTTGTATTGTAAGCCGCTGGTATTAAAAAAGCGTTTGAGCGGCAGACCGCTTTTTGCATACCAAACCCGTAACTCGGCCTCAGTGGGATTTTCGGTTTTAATGTCACGTAAATCGTATTTCACACCCCTAGCATCGAGAAATGCACGTGCATTCCGGCAGGTAGTGCATTTGGGATAGCAAATAAATTGCATGATAATTCCTCCGTT
>CAYWXN010000144.1:0-5458 GCA_964462075.1 uncultured Ruminiclostridium sp.
ATTGCTCCGTTTATTATTAATGTTCTCACAATTCTTCCCTCCCAGTTAGTAAATATAGCAGTGCCATTCTTACCGCAACACCATTTGTAACTTGTTTATTAATAACCGAATTATCTGCGTCAATTATGGTTGATGTCATCTCGACACCCCTGTTAACAGGACCCGGATGCATCCATAAAGCATTCTTCTTAGCTCCTTTTATGTTTTCAAGGTTTATCCCGAAGAACCTGGCATATTCATTTGTCGTAGGAAACAAGCACTTTTTTTGTCTTTCGAGTTGAACCCTTAAACCCATTACTACGTCACAGTCGGCAACGGCATCATTAATATTTGGTAATATCTTTGCTCCCAGTTTTTCAATACCTGTGGGTAAAAGAGTAGAAGGCGCATACAGATTAACCTGAGCTCCCATTTTAGTAAGCCCGATAATATTGCTTCTGGCAACTCTGCTGTGGTATATATCCCCGATTATTGCCACTTTGATACCCTTTAAGGTGCCAAAGGTTTCCTTTATTGTCATCATATCTAAAAGGGCCTGTGTCGGATGCTCATGCATTCCGTCCCCCGCATTAATAACAGAAGCATTGACATTCCGCGCTAGAAGATGCGGCGCTCCCGATTGGTGGTGCCTGATTATTACTATATCCGTCCCCATGGCATCTAAGGTCTTTCCCGTATCAATTAGAGTTTCGCCCTTTGCCACACTGCTTGAGGCTACAGAAACATTAACAGCCTGGGCTCCCATATATTTGGCCGCTAATTCAAATGAGACTCTGGTACGGGTACTGTTTTCATAGAATAAACTTACAACCGACCTGCCCTGAAGATAATTTACTCTCTTCATTGAGCTGCTTACTATTTTTTTCATTTCCTCTGCAACTTCAAGAATAAAAGTAATTTCATCGGCTTCCATATTCTCCAGCCCCAAAAGATCCTTTGAGTTAAGCTTCATATTGTTCCGCCTTTCCATGGTTTTGTTCTCCGGTTTTTAAGCGCACATAAAAAAATAGTAAGACCTAGGTCTTACTATTATGATAAACAATTATTTTATTAATTAATTCATTTGTCGAAAGGAAAAGAGATATTAACCCGATATTAACTGTCGGTACACCATATAAGCTTTTGTACTTTTTTATATTGTACGACATAAGCTCTCCCTTTCAAGGTATTTTTAATATACTATCATAGGATGTTATCCTTGTCTATTAGTAATTTTAAATATTTTACAGATTATTAATTAATGATTTTTATATAAAATAGAGCTATCTATATGGACAGCTCTATTTTAAACACTTTATCGTAGCTATTAAAATAAATAAAGAATTACGCTAGAATTAAAAGTCCATATTGAAGTTAAAATTCTCGAATCCTTCCGGAACATAATCCATGATGTATTTGCCCCATATTAAACTGCCCACAACAACTAGGACAATCACAATAAGAGTAAGCAAGAGAGTAGCTTTCGCATAATTCTTTAATGAGCGTGCTTTGGGTTTCCCAAAAGCCCATATAAAGAGGAGAATTACATAAAACAAAGCAAATGCAAAAAATACAATACTTGCAGGTGTCAGATTATCCAAGCTTAAAAGGGTTGCAAGAATTGCTGCTATAGTATAAATAACCCCGAAGGAAAAAGGTATAATATTCAGAAATAATATCCCCAACCATGTACCGAAGGAAACGGTTTTGCTCTGTTTATCGTTAACAACAGCGGCTTGAGGGGGGGCAGGTGCATATATAGGTGCTGCAGGTGGTGCCTGATATATAGGTGTAGGAGCGGGTTGGTATTCCGGCTGAGAAGGAGCTGCCGCTTCAGGTGTCACAGGTTGAAAAGCCTCTGTAATATTCTCTTTTTCGAGCTTTCCGCCACAGGAATCACAAAAGCTAAAATCATCAGAAAAGGACTTGTTGCAATTTGAACAATACATAAAATCCCTCCGTTTTGACCGTTTGGTCATAAAAATATTGGTAATTTTTTATAACTTCTAGCAGAATTGTATCTATTATTTGGATAAAAGTCAAGATAATACTGGTTAGAAGGGCTTATATTGTATTCATTCCATATTTTATTAATTGATAATTGTTATAGAATTATGATACTTTATGGTAGTGAGTTAATTTTATGGGGGTCATTCTATGAATGAGAAAAATACTACAAGCCGATTTAGGGCTCTGGTTACCATTGCCAGCAAAAAATTTGCAGAGCTTAATATACATAGCAAGTTAATATTAAAAATAGGTGCTATAGTGTTTTTAGCTTTCCTTTTGCTGGCTCTTTATATTTCTATCTCCTTTACGGCCGGATTTTCATATTTCGGTGGACAAGTTAAAATAATCGAGTGGATTGTTATCTATTCTTTCAGATTCTGGATTATGATGGTCTTTGGTTCACTGATTTTGGATATTTTATTCAAGCGTTAAAAAACGCGCATGCAATAAATGCATGCGCTATTTTTTTACTCGGAGAAATTATTGAAATAGCCTTGTATATAAACTACCGGCGTTCCTTTGTCACCGCTACCCGTAGTCAGGTCACACAATGAGCCTATTAAATCGGTCAATCTCCTTGGAGTTGTACCCTGGGACTCCATCTCACCTACAAGATTATTCTTTTTATCATGGATAAATTCAGATATAGCTTTTTTAAGCTCGTCTCCTTTGAGATCCGCAAAGTTATTGTCTGCCAGATACTTGAGCTTTATTTCATTGGGGGTGCCTTCAAGCCCCTTGGTATAACCGGGAGAAACAACCGGATCAGCCAATTCCCATATTTGTCCCACAGGATCCTTAAATGCTCCGTCACCGTAAATCATAACCTCAATATTCTTACCTGTCTTTTCTTTAATAGTATTCTGAATACTGTTAACGAGCTCCTGACAACCTCTGGGAAATAGCTTAACAGTATCCTCGGTAGCCTTGTTAGATCCTAAAAGACCATAGCACTCATTATACCCGCTGCCATCTACCGGATTTGCAAGAATATCATCAAGACCATAGACTTTTTCAGCTCCGTTTTTTATAAGGATTCTTTTGGTCCTGCGCCGGGTATGAATATCACAGTTGAGAACACTTTTTGTATAATTCAATATTGTCGTTGGATTGTTTGAAAAGATCACTTCACACTCGCAACCCTTTTCCTGAATAATACTTTTATAGTAGTCAATATAATCCACACCGGTAAAGGTGTGTTTACGGTATCCGAATAGTTCGCGATATTCTTTCTCAGTAAAAACATCGGTCCATGGATTCACTCCCATTTCATCCATAAGATCGGCGTCTATAAGATGATTCCCTACTTCATCAGAGGGATAACTAAGCATTAGAACTATCTTTTTTGCTCCTTGAGCAATACCGTTTAAGCATACGGCGAAGCGGTTCCTGCTGAGGATTGGAAAAATTACGCCAATAGTATCGTTTCCAAATTTATTCTTTATATCCTTTGCAATAGCGTCAATATGGGCATAATTGCCTTGGGCTCGTGCAACCACAGATTCGGTTATTGCCAAAACATCTTTGTCATTTATGGCAAAGCCCTCCTGTTTAGATGCTTTTAATACCGTTTCTGATGCGATCTGTACTATATCATCTCCTTGCATAATAATGGGTGTGCGAAGACCCCTCGAAATAGTCCCCACAATTCTTTCCATATAGCAATTCCTCCATACCAATGAACTTCAGTTGTATTATACAGATAAATATGATATAAGTAAAATTAATACATTATATAATAGATATAAGGTGAAGTTATATGATTCTAAAATTAGATGCCTATCGGGTTTTTTGTCAGGTGGCGAAAGATCAAAGCTTTTCAAAGGCAGCAAAAACTCTTTACATGACCCAACCTGCCGTCAGCCAAACAATAATGAATATGGAGCAAGATCTTGGTACAAGGTTATTTACCAGAACATCAAAGGGTGTCATTCTCACAACTGATGGTCAGCTCCTTTATGAATATTCGGTCTCTGCTATTAATTTAATTGAGACAGGCGAAAAAAAACTCTCCGAATCATTGGATTTACTATCGGGTGAAATGAAAATAGGGGTTGGTGATACCATCTCACGCTATTTTCTTCTTCCATATTTAGAGGAGTTCCATAAAAACTCACCTAATATAAAACTAAAAATTATTAACAGAACAACTTTGGAATTATTAAACTTATTAAAAACAGGCGAAATTGACATAGCCCTTTGCAATCTTCCTGTTAAGGATTCTGCCTTGGAAATTCAAAAGTGCTCTGATGTTCATGATATCTTCGTATGTGGAGAAAAGTATAAAAGTCTTTGCCAGAGTAATATAACTCTGGAAGAACTTATCCAATATCCAATGATTTTTCTCGAACGCAAATCAAACTCTAGGCAGTATGTTGAGAAATATTTGCTATCCAAAGGGATAAAGTTGCAGCCTGAAATTGAGTTGGGATCCCATGACCTGCTCCTCGAGTTTGCAAAATATAACTTTGGCATTTCATGTGTAATTGAGGAGTTTTCAAAAGATTATCTTGATAATAAAAACCTCTATAAATTGAAAATAACTGATGATATCCCCAAAAGAGCTATAGGGTTTTGCTTTTTAAAGAGTGTCTCAATGTCTGCGGCAGCGCATAAATTAGTTAGTATAATAATTGATTCTAGTATAAAAAGTCATTTTTAATGACTTTAATGGAAGTGAAAAAATTTCACTTCCAAAAAAAATTATTAAGTTCACAATTTAAATAAAATAAAAAGGGTATAAATTTATTAGCATTCTAACAGAAATTCTTTTTCAAAAACGGTGAAGAAATTTCTCTATTTATTGCACCGGCCAGCAGAACAAATCACCGTCAAGATTTAGGCAAAATAATAGCGCTTATGCGCAAACTTGGTGTTAAAAATGTTTATGATGTTTCCTTAGGGGCTGATATATGCACATGGGCTCATATTCAATACATTAAAAAATATAAACCAAAATCTATTGTCACACAGCCATGTCCTGCTATTGTCAACTATATAACCCATTATAGAACTGAAATTATCGATAAACTCTCCCCAGTTCATAGCCCCATGCTATGTACGGCACAGTATATGCGTAAATATAAAGGAATAAATCACAAAATAGCGGCCATTTCACCCTGTATAGGCAAATCTGATGAATTTGTAGAATCCGGGCTTGTCCAGTACAATATCACCTTTAAAAAAATTAGAACAGTACCTTAATGATAATAAGATAGCTCTGCCCGATGAGATTTCTTCATTTGATGATATTGAATCATCTCTTGGCGGCATATACTCTATGCCGGGAGGATTAAAAGAGAACATTGAATTCTATATGGGAAACAGTCTGAGAGTTGACAAAAGTGAAGGGCAGTCAACAGTTTATATTGCTTTAGATGAATATGCCAAAGAAAAAGAAGATAACCTTCCTGATGTATTTGTCAACCGAAAATTAGGTCAAAAGATCATCGAATTTTAGGTCACTTTT
>CAYWXN010000145.1:0-5436 GCA_964462075.1 uncultured Ruminiclostridium sp.
CAAAAGTAATCTGCCGGAAGATGTGAAAGACGCTGTCGGTGATAGGCCGATTCTCCGGCTCACGCTGTCAATAGACGGAAGGCAAACCGACTGGAGCAATCCTGATGCACCGATAACAGTATCGATTCCTTATACCCCCACGGCAGCCGAATTGGAAGATCCCGGAAGCATTGTAATTTGGTACATTGACGGGAGCGGCAATGTCGTTTCGGTGCCAAACGGGCACTACAATGCGGACACCGGAACAGTTGACTTCACAACCACCCATTTTAGCTATTTCGCAGTGAGCTACAAGAAAGTAAGCTTCAAGGATGTAGAAGAGGATGCGTGGTATTCCAGAGCTGTGTCTTTCATAGCTGCAAGAGATATCACCGCCGGTACGGGCAACGGTAATTACAGCCCCGAAGCGAAGCTTACGAGAGGTGAGTTCATCGTATTGATGATGAGGGCCTACGACATCACTCCGGATATTTACCCGAGCGAAAATTTCTCCGATGCAGGTAATACCTACTACACAGGCTACCTCGCAGCGGCTAAAAGGCTTGGAATCTCTGCCGGCGTAGGTAATAACCTGTTTGCACCCGGAAAGGAAATTACCCGTCAGGAAATGTTTACACTGTTGTATAATGCTCTGAAAGCAATTGATAAACTGCCCCGGACGCATGAGGGAGCGGAGAACGAAGCCGCCGGTCAGCCCAAAGATAATTCCGGCAAATTGCTGTCAGACTTCAGTGATGCAGACGATATTGCGCCTTGGGCAAAAGACGCGATTAAGCTGCTTGTTGAAACCGGAACCATAACTGGCAGCGGCGGCAGGCTTTTACCTGATTATACCACTACAAGGGCTCAGATGGCTCAGATGCTATACAACCTGCTGTCAAAGTAGATCCCTTGTTGCCGTCATTGACGAAAACTTAAGAATAAAAGACAGGAAGTCACAAATTTGTTGCGACTTCCTTCTTTTTTATATCGGCTTATTGTATGGTCAAATAAGGTTTTCCATAAAACTGTACCTTTAAGCGAAGTTACTAGTTTTTTATCATTATTCAAGTTTTCATATTCTAATAAAATCATTGATTCCATTGCTTAAAATGGATATATTAGGAATATATCAACTTTCTATTCTCGTTATATGAACAATTGTTGAATTATGAGAGGTGGCAAAAATATAGAACCTAATTATAAAAAAGTCAGAACAAGCACCTTACTTCGAAGGCTTTTAAAAGCGCCTGATTTAGAAGGATTTATGGTGAAAAATGCAGGTGAATTGCAAACACCCTTATTTCATGATTATATAAAAGAATTATGCTATATGACAAAACAAGTGCCGGAACGAGTTATAAAGCATGCTTCTATTGAGCGTACATACGGACACCAGCTATTTAATGGGACCAGAAATCCGTCTCGGGATAAGGTTATTCAACTTGCATTCGGATTTGAGCTTGATGTGGAGGGAACACAGAGGTTATTGAGAATAGCTCGGAAAAGTCCTCTTTACCCAAGAATTAAGCGTGATGCAGCCATTTTATATTGCATTAATAACCATATTGATATTGTTGGGGTACAAAACTTACTCTACAATCTTGAACTTACACTTCTGGGAGGAGATAGCTAAATGGGTGAATCTCTTGTAACCGGATTTATTAAAAGCTTTGATGACAGCTATTTTCCCGAAAGCTTCCGAAATACATACGAGCCTATGGAATGTTTATCAAACAATCAAATGTGCGAAACCCTACTTGTAAAACATCGTAAAACAGGCGAATACTTTGTTACAAAGTGTTATTCGAATTCATTGAACCAATCTGGCATAAGTGAAAGTGTAATTTTAAAGGACATAAATCACCGGGGAATTCCAACTTTTGTTGAAGATAATCGAAACGATGAGATGACTTGTGTTATAAGGGAGTATGTTCAAGGAACACCTCTTGATAAGCTGGTATATGAAAAACCCTTATCGGAGAAGCAAGTCGTATCAATTTGTATACAATTGTGTGATATTCTGATTTGCATCCACCAACATAATCCTCCTGTTATACACCGCGATATAAAACCACAAAATATTATTGTCCAAAATGACGGTAATATAAAACTTATAGATTTTGGCATCTCGCGTACCTTTAGTGAAGAAGCGAAAAATGACACAGTGTATATGGGGACTGATAAATTTGCCCCACCCGAGCAATACGGATTTGCACAAACTGATTGCAGATCTGATATTTTTTCTATGGGTGTTCTGCTAAACTGGCTTTTAACGGGCAGTACCGATGTTAAAGAGTCGTTGACTACAATAAAGAATAGCCGTTTAGCAAAGATAATCAGTAAATGCACGGCCTTTGACCCGAAAGGCCGATACAGCTCAGCAACTAGATTAAAGAGAGCTTTGTTATATTCGGATGGTTTTGTACATAGAGCAGTTTTACGAATGATTTATGGAATAGTGTTTATCCTTGCTATATTATCCGCCGGGTTTGCTTTGGGCAGATATACGGATTTTGCACCGTCTTTTATTAAAGAATCGGCTGTGAAATTTAAAGAGCCCCTTATTGAGCAGGCTGTTCGTCTTTCGCTTGCCAAGGAGGAGAATGAGCCGCTTATAGAAGAGGATTTTTTAAAAATCACAAAGCTTTATATTTGCGCTGATAAAATAGCCGAAGATGCCGAAGAGTTTAATCAAATAAATGAAGCGATCATAAATGAGGACGGGGTTATTACAGGCGAAATTAAATCGCTTCATGATATTACAAAGTTTGAGAACTTGCGTGAACTGGTCATTATAAGACAAAATATAAGTGATATTTCACCCATAAATAAGCTACAAAGGCTTGAATTAATTGATTTGAGGCATAATCCGATAAAAGATGTGTCGACTTTAAAATCCCAGCAATCACTTCAATCGCTTTGCATATATGATACTTATGTATCCGATGTGTCAGAATTATCTGGCTGCCGGCGCCTTATAAATTTGGATATTGGGAAAACAAATATACATACTTTTGATGCTTTAAGAGGCCTTGATAACTTGCAGAGTCTTGGTATGCAGGAATCATCAATCAGGAGTCTTGAGGGTATTGATATTTTTAAATTTCTAACTAAACTATATATGCCAAAAACATATATTGATGATTTATCACCGCTTTTATCCTTAAAGAACCTTAACGAAGTTGTATTAGATGAGAGTTATAGGAATAAAGCCGAAAAAACATTTGGACAGCATACTTTCACCATTACGTATAAATGAAGTATTTTATCAAATGTCCGCGTTGCGATACATAAAATGTGCAAGCATGGTGCTTTTTGTTCCCGAGTTTTGGCGAACAAATCACGCTAGCGCTCATTGAAATGGTTATTCGTTTAGGGTACATATTATAAAGTGTGCAACAAGCACACCTATTTTTTTTTACAAATTGCTACAATTGTTATAAAATACTATGTGTAAAACGTATCATGAGAGGAGATCATGGATATGAAACTAAAGATTAAGCGTCACATTTCTATTCTATTGGTTTTAGCACTATGCTTAACATTAATACTACCGGTCGGAGCTGTCGATTATGATGCCGCTGATTCAGAAGCTCTGGCTTTAAGGCAGTTAAGGCTTTTCCTTGGTGTATCGACTACAAAAATTGATTTTCAGCTTGACAAAGTACCTACCAGAACACAGGCTGTAATCATGTTGATTCGTGTACTGGGAAAGGATGCAGAAGCATTAAGCGGAAATTGGACTCACCCATTTACTGATGTGGATCCTGTTGCAGACAAATACATAGGCTATGCATATGAAAAGGGGTTAGCATATGGAAACAAGGATAAGTTTGGAACCGACAACGCAACCTCGGATATGTATCTTACTTTTGTACTCCGTGCTCTTGGCTATGATGATACAAAAGGTGATTTTGTATGGACTGAGCCCGATGCACTTGCAAAGTCTGTCGGAATACTACCTGATGATATAGATACAGATAATTTTATGCGAGCAGATCTTGTAAGGATTTCATGGGCGGCTCTCAGCGCCAGATTAAAGAATGGAACACAAACATTGGCTGAAAAGCTTATAGCTGATGGAGTTTTTACCGTGGAAAACTATGATAATGCAAAGCATATAGCAGCAATTAGCAATGGAACTGCTGTGTCCACAGTTGCCGAGCTAAAGACTGCTTTGGAAAACAAAAATACAACTTTGATAAATATTGATTCTGACTTGGAAATTACCAGTCCTATTGATATTGTGAGGGATGGGGAAGACGGCAATACCGTTAATATGGTGCTTAATATTAAAGAAGGTGCCACATTAACTGTCAGCGAAGATTTTTCAATTGTTGGCGGCTATAATGTTGTAAATGACGGAACAATAATAATAAACGATACATTTTTCCGTGCCCTGGGAAGCTTTACAAATAACGGTGCTATAATTGTGAAAGATGGCGGGGAATCTAGTTCAGCCATGACAAGTATATATAATTATGGTACTTTCACACTGGACAGTAATTCCACTATGCCAATAGACAGAGGATCACAGTTTTTTAATCTAGGAACAATAACTAATAATGGATATATAAATGTTAAGGATGGCGGAAGTCTTAACAACATGAAAGGTACAATAGTTAATAACGATGTTATTGATTTGTCCTCATACTTCGAGGGAGATATCAATAAGATTACAGGAACCGGGACGGTCAACGATAATAGGGAATAAAGAGTTTTTATAAGTTAAAATTATACATAAAACAAAGGGGATTGTTCATCCGTATCCAAATAGATCAGATAAACATCCCCTTAATTCTTAGGCAAGTATACGGTCTGTTTTTGTTAATAAGAGTATCCAAAAAAGCTATACTGCATTTGCCGAATCAACAGGTATATGTGTTTGCGGGCTTATCACTCATTTGAGGCTATATTCATAGGAACATTACGCCGAGATATAGCAGGGGTCAAGTCATATGGGTACCAGTATTTTCCCGCCTTAATAAAAACATTAGTAACATTAAGCTCCAGTATGGCAGAAATAACGTCATAAGTATTATTTTTTTCATCCTGTCGAGTGATAACGTCCTGATATGTTATGGTCGCACATACTTCTGAAACACCCGGGTAAATCTCATTTATATTATTTATTTTTGTAGATTTTAATGCACCGGCCTCATTCCAGCCTCCGGGTTGTTCTTCTCTCGCAGGAAGAGTAGTTTCATCCATAGCCTGTGACATAGTTTGTCGAAACTCCGCTATGTACTTTTCTATTATGCTTCTGTTAAAGGATATACCTTCCGGGATAGTTCTGGCAAGAGTACCTAAAGCGTATTGGAGTTTACCAAAGCGTTTAGCTACAGCATCATCGCCTAAAATAGAAACCTCCCATACCCATTTGAACGAATCCTCGACTTTTTTCTTGCGACCTGAACGGAAGAGCTTAAAGAGACTGGAAAAACCGAAAATCAG